>CAIRNL010000413.1 GCA_903879975.1 uncultured Chloroflexota bacterium
AGGTAAGAGCTGTCTCAGAGGGCGTTGGATCCGCTTGTACGCGGAAGGCAATGCCGAGCACGCGCATCCCGTTTTCGGCCAGCGTACGGTTCGCCGCTTCGATACGCTGGCGGTAGTTCTCGTCGAGTGGCAGCACCGTACAGGGATTGGCGGCTGAGGTGTCAAATTCTGGAATAACGGGATGACAAGATGAGGGGGGGAGGGAAGTTTGCGATTCGACAAGTGCCGCCAAATGGCGGGGCGGCCCATAAAATTTGACAACTTGACAGTGGAAATTACACAAACTATGATACCCCTCAACGCAAAAGCCCTGCCTGCGCCCAACACTGAAGCAAAAACAGGACTGGCTGTGTCCAGCTCAGGTGCGTTGCCTTGTTTTCTACAAGTGAGGGAAACGCTCTATGCGACTACGCCAATCGGCCGTCATTCTTCTTGCTTGCGTGTTTTGCCTGACCGACACGGCTCAGCTTGCAGTATGGAATGTGCCTGGCGATCCAGGACGTGTCGCCGGTGCTCGGATCGAGGGGCAACAGGAGCAACCGCCTGTCTATACCATTGCCGGCCGGGTCACCGATGAGAATGGCAGTAGGGTGGCTGATGTGCTGCTCACAGCCAGTCGAATCTCAGACTTGCCCACGGTGATTGAACCAAGTGACGAACCGTTGATCCCCGAACGGTTGTACTTGCCAGCGGTGTTGAACAGCAACACCGCTGGTGATCTGTCTCTGCCTGTATTCGAACCCACTGGAAATGGCTCCTCCCCTGCCAACATCCACTTTGTCGTCACCGCTATCACCGATGGCAATGGCAATTATGTCTTGAGCAATCTACCGGCAGGCAATTATGTGATTCTTCCCAGCCACCCGACACATCGTCTGCAGCCGGACTCTGTCAAGATGGCTGTAACGCAAAATCAGGAGATTGACTTTGTTGCAATTGTGGATCCTTCAACGCCAATACCCCAACCGACCGGTACATCTACGGCAACGGAAATGCCGCTGGAGACTCCTACACTGACCGTCACGCTGACCGTACCATCGACGGCCACGCCAATGGCCACGCACACGCCGACGGCCACGCACACGCCGACGGCCACGTACACGCCGACGACCGCACCAACAGCAACGGCAACTTTCAACGCCGCCGAGGAGATTTTGATCTCCGCAGGCAGTTTTCTGAGAGGAAGCCTAAGCACCCAGGGTAACACTGATGAGAGACCTCAGCGCAGCATCACGCTGTCCGCCTACTACATCGACAAGTACGAAGTAACCAATGCCCGCTATAAGACATGCGTGGATGCTGGAACGTGCACGGCGCCGGGGAATGTGAATTTTGGTAGTCGCATCCCCTACTACGGCAATGCCACCTATGCCAACTACCCGGTGGTCAATGTCAATTGGACACAAGCCAGAGCCTTCTGCACTTGGGCAGGCAGGCGCCTGCCGACGGAGGCGGAGTGGGAAAAGGCGGCGCGCGGGACAGACGGGCGTGTATACCCGTGGGGTGGTCAGGCGCCGGACTGCAACAGGGCGAACTTCCTGAATGGGTCCACCTACTGTTTTGATACTACGAGACAGGTAGGCGCCTACCCGACCGGTGCCAGCCCGTACAGTGTGATGGACATGGCAGGGAATGTGGGGGAGTGGGTAAACGACTGGTACAGTAGCACCTATTACAACACAGCGCCCACAAGCAATCCACCGGGACCAACCTCGGGCACAAGTCGTGTGGTGCGGGGCGGGGGGTGGGATAATAGTGCCAGTACTGTACGCTCCGCCTATCGGCAACCCGACACCCCCGTCTCTTGGGGTCAACTCACGGGTTTCCGGTGTGCCCGCTCGCCCTGATCCTGGCCTTCTGGTTTCTCAGCCTACATTTCGCACCTTGAGAATCGAATAGAGAGAGAAGTAGCGGGTCAGCATTGCGGCGAATGAGTTTGTCGAATGGCTGATGCGCCCGGAGTTGAGATGAGCTGCGGTCTCGAAGGGGCAGTACTGCGCCCCGATACGTCACCATTCTGGACGGTGGCGCACCGGGGCCATCCAGCTGGTATGATTGGCCCCTCGCGAAATGCTTGAGCCAAAATCGGCTTGTCTACTGACGGCACAAGCTAATAACGGACACAGAAGGGCAGGTTGGGCATTACTAACGATCAACGACAGAGTCGCAAGCCACAGCTTCTGCCGTGCGGTATACAAATCTCCCCACTCCAACATGCCATATTGTTGTGTGCGAAATCCAAGCTAAGATCGTCTTCGGCCTCGACGACCACATTGAACAGCGGCGTGGCGCCAAAATCGCGGCGCGGGGCATCTACCGGGATCCCGTGCGGTCGAGCAAGTCGTTCTTCGTCAAGACCAGTGCTCTGCGATCTGCTCACCGATTGGGCGCGCCAGATGATCACGCAAGTGCGGGTCTGGTTGCCCAAACGCCCACTGATCGTGACGGCGGATAGTTCCTATGCAGCCTTGGCCCTGCCGGCCGCCAGTCAGGGCCTGGCGGAACCCGTGACA
>CAIRNL010000414.1 GCA_903879975.1 uncultured Chloroflexota bacterium
GCATCCAAGGCCACCGGCTTTCCGATTGCCAAGCTGGCGGCCAAGGTAGCGGTGGGCTACACACTGGACGAGCTACGCAACGATATCACGCGCCAGACCGTGGCAGCCTTCGAGCCATCTATCGACTATGTGGTGGTCAAGATGCCGCGCTGGGCCTTCGAGAAATTTCCTGGCGTCGACCGCGAACTGGGGCCGCAGATGAAATCTGTCGGCGAGGCGATGGCCATTGGCCGCACCTTCAAGGAGGCGCTCCAAAAGGCGGTGCGCAGCCTGGAGATCGGCCGTGATGGCCTCGGCACGATCGAGCGCGATGCAGACGGCCATATCAAAGGCTACGAGCCTGGTACGACCCTGCATGACCTGCTGCGCATTCCCAACCGGGACCGGCTCTTCGCCGTCTATGAAGCGCTGTTGGCCGGAGAGAACCAGGCGACCGTGGCTCAGCTCACCGGCTACGATCCGTGGTTCGTGGCGCAGATACAGGAGATTGCCGACTTCGAAAATGAGCTGGCCCTGCTCGACCGCGCCACGCTGCGTCTGGCCAAGCGCCTGGGCTTCAGCGACCGACAGCTGGCGCGAATTGTGAACCGCAAGCTGGCGAGGGGCAATGGGATGCAGGGCAAAGAGGGGGACGCAGCATCGACCCTCCCCACCCCCCGGCTTTCCGAACCAGACATCCGCCGCCTGCGCACCGAGTTTGGCCTGACCCCCACCTACCACCAGGTCGATACCTGTGCGGCCGAATTCGAGGCGTATACGCCCTATCTCTACAGCAGCTACGAACGTGAGAGTGAAGCTGCGCCGAGCAACCGCCCCAAGATCATTATTCTGGGAGGCGGCCCCAATCGCATCGGCCAGGGCATCGAGTTCGACTACTGCTGCTGCCATGCTGCCTTTGCCCTGCACGACCTCGGCTATGAGACGATCATGGTCAACTGCAACCCGGAGACAGTCAGCACCGACTACGATACTTCGGATCGCCTCTACTTCGAACCGCTGACGCTGGAGGACGTGTTGAATATCGTGGAGCGAGAAGGGGCGGGGGTGCGAGGAGAAGGCGTGGAGAGTGGGGGAGAAAAAGATGCCCGTGGCGCCGATCGCCGGTCGCCGGCTCTCTCCTCGTTGCTGCGCGGCGTCATCGTCCAGTATGGCGGGCAGACGCCATTGAATTTGGCTGCTGCGCTGCAGGCGGCGGGCGTGCCGATCCTCGGCACATCGCCCGACGCCATCGACCTGGCTGAGGATCGGGATCGGTTCAGCGCCCTGCTGGAGGAGCTGGACATCCCGGCGCCGGCGCACGGCACGGCGCGCACTGCGGACGAGGCTGTGGCTGTGGCTAAGGACATCGGCTACCCGGTGGTGGTGCGGCCCTCCTATGTGCTTGGCGGGCGCGCCATGGCCGTCGTCGACGGTGCAGAAAACTTGCGCCGCTACATGGCCGAAGCGGTGAGCGTCGTCGAAGGCAAGC
This sequence comes from uncultured Chloroflexota bacterium, assembly GCA_903879975.1. GTDB lineage: Bacteria > Chloroflexota > Anaerolineae > Caldilineales > Caldilineaceae > Caldilinea. The sequence goes on from CAIRNL010000414.1 coordinate 1,469, forward strand.
CGATCCTGATCGACCAGTTCCTGGAAGATGCCTACGAGATAGACGTCGACGCAATCTGTGACGGCGAACGGCTGGTGGTGGGCGGCATCATGCAGCACATCGAGGAAGCCGGTATTCACTCGGGCGACAGTGCGTGCGTGTTGCCGCCGTACAAGATCAGCCAATATCACCTGAGCATTATCCGCGAGTACACAGAGAAGCTGGGACTGGCGCTGGGCGTGCGCGGGCTGATGAATATACAGTACGCCATCAAGGACGACGTGGTCTACGTGCTGGAAGTCAACCCGCGCGCCAGCCGCACGGTGCCGTTCGTGAGCAAGGCGACCGGCGTGCCGCTGGCCAAACTTGCGGCGCGCATTATGGCCGGCGAGACGCTGGCAGAGATTGGCTTGCTGGCCGAACCTGAACTCGACGGCTTTTTTGTCAAGGAGGCCGTACTGCCGTGGAAGAAATTCACCGGCATCGATGCCCTACTGGGGCCGGAGATGCGCTCGACGGGTGAGGTGATGGGGCATGCGTCGTCGTTCGGCCATGCCTTTGCCAAGAGCCAGCTGGGCGCCGGCACCGGACTGCCGCTGGAGGGCGGGGTGCTTATCACGGTCAACGATTATGACAAAGGGAGCGCGCTCAAACTGGCGCGCGATCTGCAGCGGATGGGCTTCACACTCTACGCCACCGAGGGGACGGGCGCCTTCTTTACGCGGGCGGGCCTGCCGGTCACTCTTTTGGAAAAGGGCAGCAGCGACACGCCCGGCTACTCCACGCTGGACGCCATGCGTGATGGCAAGGTACATCTCATCATCAAC
>CAIRNL010000415.1 GCA_903879975.1 uncultured Chloroflexota bacterium
CCAACCAACGCGCCGCTGTCAAAGTGATTGACCCGCGCGGTAACGAGGTTATGCGTCTGGTGAACCTGGGAACGGAGACGCACTATGGCTAACCCTTCCCCCACTCAATCCGCATTGCCCATCCAGCCCGTCGAGCGTCCGATTCTGTGCAGCCCGTACAGTGAGCCGACTGCGCACTGGGTCTACGACCAGGAGAGCGGCGCCGCCACGCAGATGGAGGGCCGGCGCCCGGCATCCTTCTGGTATCGCTACGAGGACTCCAGCACACGCGGCGCCTATCAGCGTGCGCTCTTTGCCGAAGAAGTGCGCGATGAACTGCCTATGGTCAACGCGCTGCGCACCGATGTGAAGCGATGGCGCCAATCCAAATACGAAGGCGCCACCCAGGTCACCAAAGACCTGCTGGCGTATTGGTGGCGCGAAGACCGCCCGCGCCGGCTCTTCTTCTGCCAATTGGAAGCGGTCGAGACGATCATCTATCTGAACGAGATTCTGCTCGCCGGGCGCAAGCCGCGCTTCACCCCGGCCTTCACCGAGGCGATGCAGGCCAACCTGCGCGACGTGCCGGGCGATCCTGCCCTGCCGCCCCTGATACGGCTGGGCACCAAAATGGCGACCGGTTCGGGCAAGACGGTCGTCATGGCGCTGCTGATGGCGTGGTCGTTCTGCAATCGCGGCCAGGTGACCAGCGACGCACGCTTCCCCAATGCGGCGGTGGTCGTCTGCCCGAACCTCACGATCAAAGAGCGGCTGCAGGTGCTGCGACCGGAGCACCCGCAGAACTACTATGCGGCCTTCGACCTGGTGCCGACGCGTATGCGTCCGCTGCTGCAAAGCGGAAAAGTGATCGTCGAGAACTGGCACACCTTTCTGCCGCAGTCGGAGCACTACGAGGCCGGCAAGAGCTACACCGTCGTCAACAAGGGGCCGGAAGGGCCGGAAGCCTTCGCCCGGCGCATCCTGGGTGATCTCTACGAACGCGCGCCGATCCTGGTCTTCAACGACGAGGCGCATCACGCCTGGCGCCCTCCAGTCAGGCACGGCGATACGGACGGCGTCCCCGATGAGGCACGCGCGGAGTTCGAGGAGGCGACGATCTGGGTCAACGGGCTGGATATGCTCAACCAGGGTGCCGGCATTCGCTGCTGTATTGACCTGTCTGCGACGCCCTTCTACATCGGCGGCAGCGGCCACAGCGAGGGCGCCCCGTTCCCCTGGTTGGTGAGCGACTTTGGTCTGGTGGACGCCATCGAGTGTGGCATCGTCAAGATTCCCCGGCTGCCGGTGAGCGACACGACGGGCCGCCCCGAACCGCGCTACTACCGGCTGTGGGAGAACATCAACGAGGATTTGAAGCCGGGCGAACGACTCTCCGGCAAGGCGAAGAAGCCGAAACCCGACATCGTCTATCGCAAGGCCGAAGACGCGCTGCTTACGCTCGCCGGGCAGTGGGTGGAGCGCTACGGCTACATCCAAGAAGCCTCCAACGCGCAGGACAAGACCCCGCCCGTACTGATCATCGTGTGCGACAACACCGATGTGGCGGAGGTCTTCTACTGCAACATCTCCGGCGAGCAGGAGGTCGAGACGCTGGAAGAGAGTGACGGCAAGCAGAAAGCCGTCAAACGCACGGTCTACGGCGACGGACGCGTCTTTCCAGAGTTTTTCTCCAACCGTGAAGGCTTCAAGCCGACGATCCGCATCGACAGCCGGCTGCTGGCGCAGGCCGAAAGCGGCGACCCGAACACCACGCGCCAGGATGCCGCCGAGCAACTGCGCCGCATCGTCGCCACCGTGGGGCGGCGTGGTGAGCCGGGCGAGCAGGTGCGCTGCGTCGTGTCGGTGGCGATGCTCACCGAGGGATGGGACGCCAATAACGTGACGCACATCCTCGGACTGCGCGCCTTTGGCAGTCAATTACTCTGCGAGCAGGTCGTCGGGCGTGGGCTGCGGCGCATTGACTACACGCCCGACCCGGAAACGGGGCTGCTGCGCGAGGAGTACGTGGACATCTACGGCGTGCCGTTCAGCCTGATCCCCTTCCGAGGGCGCACAACCAAAGAACCAACCCCCATCGACCGCCCGCCCAACCACGTCATGGCGCTGGAAGAACGGCGCGCCTTCGAGATGCGCTTCCCGGTCGTGGAGGGCTACGCCTTCGCCCTGCGCCGAAATCTGGTTACGGCTGACATCGGCGCCATGCAGCCGCTGGTGCTCGACCCCGGTGAGATTCCAACTGCGATCTTCGTCTCGCCGCAGGTCGGCTATCGTGTGGGCATCCCCACCCTGAACGATCCCTTCCAGATCGTGGAGCAGAACCGTGAAGCCTACTACGCCAGCACCCACCTGCAGGCGATTGAGTTCCAGATTGCCCAACAGGTCGTGCAGGCGCTC
>CAIRNL010000416.1 GCA_903879975.1 uncultured Chloroflexota bacterium
CTGTTCCGGTGTGGCAAAGACACCGAGGAGGCGCACTGTCACATCACCGCCGGCAATTTCGAGCAAAAAGAAAAGCACCATCGACACGATGAGCATCGTGGCGGCCATAGAAAACAAATTACGTACGAGAAAACGCGCCATGAAGAATCCTCAGACCCCCTGCGTCGCTCAGGGTTCGAAGAGCGGGGCGTGAATCGGAATTACAGCAGTTCACGATGTTGCCTCACGCAGAGACACAAAGATGCAGAATAAAGCCAGCATTTTCTGCATTTGTCTGTGGCTCTGCGTGAGATTCATGAATTTCGTCTACTGCTGTTTCCAGACGGCGTAGTAGAAGTCATAATTGGACGGATGGGCCACAACATTCTGGAAGCTCTTGTGAATGATCTCCCACTCGTTGGTCCAGTAACTGTTTGCGATAGGGCCGCGCTCCTGCATAATATCTTCGAGATCGCCGATAATCTGGCGTCGCGCCTCCACATCCAGCGTGAGTTCGGCCTGAGCCAGTTTCTCTGAGAACTCACTATCTACCCAGCGCGTCTCATTCCACGGTACAGGATTGCCTTCGGCATCAGCGACGTAGGCCAGCGGCGGCACCATGATATCGAGCGAGCGATGCGCCCAGATCGTGATGCCCAACGGCACCTCCGTCCAGCGATCCCAGTATCCATTGGGTTCGGTGATATCGAGTGTGATATCGAACCCGGCCGGCGCGGCCATCTCTTTCAGTGCCTGGGCGATCTCCGGCTCGGAGAGATCGTTTTTCGTGGAGAGCGTCACTTTCAGGGGCAACTCGACACCCTTCTCTGCAGCATATTCCTCGAGCAGGGCTTTGGCACCTTGCGGATCATAGGCTGGAATGGGGCGTTCTGCGTAAGCAGGATGCACGGGTGAGAAGTGGGCGTCGATCGACAAAATGCCTTCATTGCTGTAGGAAAGTTCAAGAATTCTTTGGCGATCCTGGCACATCTTGAGCGCAGTGCGTACGCGGTTGTCGTCCCATGGTTCCTGGTCGACGCGCATGCGCACAACAAAACAGTTGGATGTAGCCACACTTGTGACCTGCAGGTCCGGATTGTCCTTGAGTGCCAGAAAATCGGCTGGCCGCGGCTTGAAGAGCGTGTCCAGTTGGCCTGCCTGGATCGCTGCGACTGACGCGTCTTTGTCGGCGCTGACAAAAACGACCTCGTCCAGGTAGGGCAACGGCTGGCCGTCATCCCCCATGCGCCAGTAATCAGGGCGCGCTTTGAACGAAGCGCGCTCGGCTTCTATGTATTCCACCAGCGTGAAGGCGCCTGTACCGATGGGCTGTTGCACCCAGTCCCCCTGGAAGTCACGATGCAGGATGACGGCTGGATAATGGAAGAGATGCTCCGGCACAGCAATATTCGGCGTAGTGAGGTTCAGGCGAACGGTGTAGTCGTCCACTTTCTCGACGCTGTTCATCCCATCGAGATAGGTGAGCAGGCCGAGCATGGAGGAACCGATCTCAGGATCGAGCCACTGGCTGAAGGTAAACAGCACATCGTCAGCCGTCAGTTCGTCGCCGTTATTGAACTTGATGCCCTGGCGCAACTTCAGCGTCCAGGTCTTCACATCATCGCTGGCTTCCCAACTTTCAAGAAGGTAGGGGCGCGTGATATTGTCAGAGCCGGTCTCAGTCAGATACTCGTTGACCAGACGCACGGCATTGGCGCCCTCGATCCACGACAGGCGCGCTGGATGGTCGACCTGTTGCACCAGCATGCCCTTGCGCAGCACACCGCCGCGCGTGATCCCACTGCTGCCTTCGGTCGAAGCTGCGCCTGCCGGACTCGGCACATCCGCCGGTGCAGCGGCCGGTGCACAGGCCGCCATGGCATAGGCTGTTCCGACAGAGACGCCGAGCAGCGTGGCATAGCGCAGGAAGTCGCGCCGGCTGATACGACCCTGCTGCAGTTTATCCGCTGCCTGCAAGGCTAAAGGATGAACACGTTCGCTCATGGGAATGGCTCCTTTCGAACCTGACTAATGATAGACACGGTGGGTTTTGCATCATCGGGCAATCGTTTTGCAGGGTGATGCGCAACGGAAAATGGAAGCTTTAGGTTGCCTGTCAAACTTACCAACGGGTACGCCTGACGCTCGAAGCAGGAGTGCGGGCACCGGCAACAGGCACCTGCACTGTCAGCGATCAGAGAAAGATTTGGGGCGATATTCTGGTGGACTACTCGGTCAAGCGCAGCAAAACTTTATCTGGACATCTCTATAACGCATAACCTGAATCTCATTCGGTGTGCTGTTCTCTGGGAAACGCAATCATACAAGTTTTTGCAAAGATTGTAAAATGCACAAATCGCTTGCCCCTTCCTTTGCTGCGATTGAGCAAAAGAAATACACCTTGTATAATCTCACACAAGGATCGATACAGTTGATCGATCCAGTTGATCGATCCAGTTCCTTGGCAACCCAAAGAGACAACCGTATACAATGTCCATTTATACCATCACTCCTCTTCCGACGCTCGTTGCAGGCATTGGTGCGCTCCGC
>CAIRNL010000417.1 GCA_903879975.1 uncultured Chloroflexota bacterium
GACGTTGCGCTCTGCCCCGGCACGATCCCGACGACGGCAGAGAGCACCATCACCGATCTACCTCTGCGCCTGCCGGTGATTGACATTCACACCGTGGGTGCGGGGGGCGGCAGTATTGCCTTTGTCGATACGGGCGGAGCGCTCCAGGTTGGCCCGCAGAGTGCCGGGGCGGTCCCTGGCCCGGCATGCTACGGGCGCGGTGGGACGCAACCCACCGTCACCGACGCTAATCTCGTCCTTGGCCGGCTCGACGCGGGCGGCTTTCTAGGCGGCAGCGGCCAGATCCACCTCCACGAGGCAGCGGCCCGGCGCGCCGTAGGGGAGCTGGGGGCACAGCTTGGGCTGGAGGCAGAGGCAATGGCGCTGGGCATCGTGCGCGTGGCCAACGCGACCATGGAGCGGGCGCTGCGTCGCGTCTCGGTGGAGCGGGGCCACGATCCACGGCAGTTCACGCTCCTGCCGTTCGGCGGCGCCGGCCCCCTGCACGCCTGCGATCTAGCAGCAGCACTGGGGATTACCCGCATCCTCTGCCCCCCCATTCCTGGTGTACTCAGCGCGTATGGCATGCTGATAGCGGATATCACCAGCGAGACATCCTCCGCCCTGTTGGCCACAGCCGCTGACCTTGCGCGCGACCTATCGCCGTTAGCGAGCGTATTGGCAGAGATGAAGATGCGGGTGCTAGACATACTCGCCCGTGAGGACGTTGCCGACCGTTCGCTGCACGCTGCAGTCGATATGCGCTATCGAGGCCAGAGTTACGAGTTGACAGTGCCACTGGTGCTGCCGCTGTCGGCTGAAGGGGTGACGCAGGCAGCAGCGGCTTTCCATGCCATGCACGCACAGCGGTACAGTTATGCGATGGAACACGAGCCAGTGGAAGTCGTAACGGTGCGGCTGCGCGCCACGGCTCCAGGTGCCCGGCCTGTCCTGCCGGTGCAGGGGCCGCCAGAAAACACAGATCTCCCACCTGCACCGATCGGTTCGAAAGCCGTCTGGTTTGCACCCGACAGACCAATCCATACACCCTGTTATGAGCGCAGGGCACTGCACTCGGGCCATAGCCTAGTCGGGCCAGCCATTCTCTGGCAGTATGATACGACGGTAGTCGTGGCACCTGGTTGGATCGTCCAGGTGGATGCAGCGCACAATCTGTGGCTCATGCGATAGGCACTGCGCGGCTACGTGCTGCGCCCAAGAAAGGGGACTTGTCCTATGCTTCGCTCGGTTCTGCTCCGCTGGATCATCCTGACAATTGCTGTTGCCTTCACCAGTTGGCTGCTCCCTGGAATTCACATCGGCGACAATATGGGCGCCCTGTTCGTAGTTTCAGCTGTGTTGGGCTTTCTGCTGGCAATTCTGAAGCCGATCTTGATGGTGTTGACCTGTCCGCTGGTGGTGTTGACGCTGGGCATCTTCACGTTAGTCATCAACACGCTCATGCTCTACCTTACCCAGTGGCTCACCAATGGGCAATTCCAGATCGACACCTTCTGGTGGGCACTGCTGGCCAGCATCATCATCAGCGCTGCCTCCATGATCTTGAACGCCGTTCTCGGCGAAGATTGACCGCACGCTACAGGCACCCTGCGCGCATCGGCTGGAGCAGCGCCATTTCCAAGTGGACTGGGTCGCGCTGAAGTTCAGCAGCGACTTCCTCGGCGCGCTGCTGAACTTCAGCGATCACGGCTGCCTCATCGATGGCAACGAGGCGGCCATTGCGCAGCAGGATTTGTCCGTCAACCATCACCAGTGTTACCTCGCGTCCAGTCGCAGCATAGACCAGGTTCGGCACAATGTTGCGGATCGGCTCGACCAGCGTAGGCATGAGATTGAGTGCGCTCAGATCGACGAGAATGAGATCGGCCTTTTTGCCGATCTCAATAGAGCCGATCTCCTGTTCCAGCCCAAGAGCCTGAGCGCCCTCGATCGTCGCCATGCGCAGGACCTCCCACGCTGGCATAATTGTTGGGTCGCGAAACTTGATTTTGTTGAAGAGCGCCGTCAGTTTCATCTCGTTGAAAAGATTATGACAGTTGTTGCCGGCTGCCTGATCGGAACCGAGCGCAACCGGACCGCCAGCCGTGCGGAACTCAACCGTTGGCGGCACGATGCCATCGATGATGCCAATGCTGCCCGAACAGAGCACCATATGCGCCCCACTGTAGGCAATCATTGCAGTTTCATCTGCGGTTGCTTCCGTCAGATGTACCGCAAGCAGTTGCTCGTCGAGATAACCGATCTGATCGAGAAAGGCGGGGGTACGTTTGCCATAGCGTTTGAGCATCTGATCGATCTCGCGGTCGCCCTGGGCAACGTGCATGTGCAGCAAGATGCCTTCGGAGGCGGCCAGGCGCTTGACGTGACGCAGTTGCTCCAGCGTCAGCATATCGGCACCCTGTGGGCCATACATGACAGTGATGCGCCCATTGGCGGCGCCATGCCATTCAGAAGCAAAGGCGACCGCATCGCGGATGCTGCGCTCACCCACATCATCGTTCAATGGGTAGAGATCGCCCATGCGCCAGCCAGCCATCTCGCCCGGCGGCAGCGCATTGATCGTGGGCGTCAACACGGCGCGCACACCGGCGGCGGCAAAGATGTCAGCCCAGCCCTCAATCGGCGTAGCATAGTCGCCCAAGGTCGTCGTGCCCGACTTGAGCGCCTCCAGCAGGGCGAGCCAGGTGCCGGCCAGCGCTGCCTCGCGATGCAGATGGCGCGAAAAGGGCGCCAATCCCTTCTGCATCCAATGCGCGACATCCTGTGCCACGCCGCGCACGACCGCCCACGGCGTATGCATGTGGGCGTCGATCAAGCCCGGGAGCAGGGCATGGGCAGCCGCATCGATGCGCTCGGCAGGGGCATAGCGTTTCTCCAGCGCCGCAGTGCTGCCAATGTCGACGATCCGATTGCCGCGCACGGCGACGGCGCCATCTGCCTGGTAGCCAACGCCCCTCCCCTCCATCGTGAACAGGTGGGCGTGGACAAAGAGGGTATCAACTGATTCTGCCATGGAATCCTCGCACCGCGGTGCTGACGGCTATTGCGCCGGAGTCAAGCAAAAAGGGGCGCCAGGCGCCTCGATGCCGGCACAATTCCTGCTGCCCTTGCGATTCAACACCCTAAGGAGAGCTATCGATAGGGGGCCGGCTCATTGGCAAAGGCCCCCCCGTACTGGGAACTCTGCGGCTCAACCTGGCTATCCTGGTGCATCTTCAGCAGAAGTGCTGCGGTGAGACGCGTATTCTCCTCGACAGCGATCTGCAGCAAGAGGAGCTCCCCCATGGCGTAGAGCAGGACAAAATAGAGCAGTCCGCCCAGCAACACGAGCAGACCGGCGACCATGGCGCTCGCTCCACCACCGATCAGGCTGGCGTACGTCCCGAAAAAATCGCCGAAGGAGGCCAGCTGAGGCAAGAGAACAATCCCAATCGCGGACAGAATGGACAGAATCAGGCTGATCCAGGCAAACACTTTGAGCAGTGTGCCCATGAAACGCAGGACGTCAAATCGCTTGGGGACAGTCATGGTAGTAGTTTCCTCCGTGCGCATGCTGGTTTCGTGTTGTTGCGTAACGCCTGGCGTACCGGGCCTTCAACGGGCGCCCTTGTCCGCACTCAGTTGACATCCATTCTACATGAAAAACGGATTTGCTGTGAAGCATTCAACATTTCATGGCCAATAGGATAGGGGATGCGGGTGCGTTCCAGGCGACTGACCGGCGTCCACCCCGTACCCCCATCGTGGATGTCGAAAAAAAGTGCCCGCCTGTCTGGACAGAGCGGGCATTGTACAGAAGCATCCGTGACGGCAGAGGGCGGTATTACTCGCTCTTGGCAGCGGGTGGTGCCTCGCTGGGCTTCTCCGCCGCCTGGCTTTCAGTCGGGGCAGCGCTCTCGGCACTCTCTTTCTTCTCGCTGCCCTCGTCACTCCGGCCATTTGCCGATACCTTTGAGGAGGACTTGCTATCCGTAATGTACCAGCCGCTGCCCTTGAAGTGGATGGCCGGCGAACTAATACGGCGCCGGACATTGATCCC
>CAIRNL010000418.1 GCA_903879975.1 uncultured Chloroflexota bacterium
ACCGTAGTTGGCCGGGTCGATATCCTCACCGCCCGGCAGGAAGAGGCCGTCCAGCCGATCGAAGATCGCGCGCAGCGTCGCCTCGGCCATGTGCAGGGGGATCAGCAGCGGCAACGCGCCCAGTTGTTCCAGCGTGCGCACGTAGGTCTGGTTCATAATGAAGAGGTTGAGGCCGAAGAAACGCTGCGACTTCTCGCGTCCCATGGTGACGCCGATCAGCGGGCGGTGCATGACGGGCACGCCGTCGGTCACTTCGAGATGGGGTTGGTTGCGAAGATCACGGTTCATAGTGCGCAGTTGCCGGCCTTTCTCACCATGCGCCCACCAGCGGGCGTGGCGACATTATATGAAGGGGGTGCGTACGCTGCAAGCTACGGTGCGGCCTGATCGGACTTCTCGGCCGCCGCTGCTCTCGGCATGCGCCGGGGAAAACGCCATCCAGCGTGGTGCGTGGGATGGGCGTCAGGGAGACACACTCGTCACCCGCCGCCCCATTGGTCATATGCAGCGCTTTTGTTATACGATAAGAGAATGGAGAGCGGAACCGTGCCATGACGCGCATCCTAGCTGAGATCTCTGCCAGGCCAGCAGCCAGCTTGGTGGCCCGCCCCCTGTGGGCCGGTATGGTCCTGCTGGCGCTGGCTCTGTTGCTCTACGTTCTCACGCTGGACAACGGCCTGCGACCGGAAGAACTCATAGGCGGCGATCTCATCACGCACCAGTATGCGCAGGTGCAGGCACGCCCCAGCAATGCGCCCGGCTACCCACTCTACACCATGGGCGGCTGGCTCTGGTTCCACAGCCTCCGGCCCCTGGCAGCGCTGGCAAGCAGTGCGCCGCCCAATCCCATTGCGATTCTCTCCAGCTTCAGCACATTGTGGGCTTTGCTCGCGCTGGGGCTGCTCTACGCCATTCTAGTCCACATCACCCGCTCGCCCCGCCACCCAGCCGGCAACTGGCCGTTGGCCTGGCTGCTGAGCGCCTTCTACGCCGTCACCTACTTCTTCTGGTACTACGCCACTACGACAGAGCAGTACAGCAGTGCCATTGCCCAGACGCTGGCCATCGTCTATGTATATCTACTATGGCGCGACCCGCAGCAAGGAAGCGGCGGAGAGGGGGCGCCTGTGCCCGCTGCGCGCAGGCCCCAGTACCTTCTTCTGCTCGCCTTTCTCTGCGGGATCTCACTGGCGCACATGCTCACAGTCGCCTTCATCGTGCCGCCGCTGGTCGTTGCCATCGTGTGGGAGGAAGCGCGCGTCCTGCGCAACGGGCGGCTGGTGCTGGCCAGCCTGGCGGCCGCGCTGCTGCCGCTGCTCAGCTATCTGTATATCTACGTGCGCGGCGCCGCCCATCCAGCATGGTGGGGTGCGGGCGAATGGAGCAGTGCGGGCGAGTGGTTCTGGGCCTTCGTCAGCACAGCCCAGGGGCGCGACGAGCTGGCACGCGGCTTCCAGGCCGCCTGCGCCTTCTTCGACGGCGGCTTTCCCCAGTTGATCTGGGGAGAGTTGAGCATACCGCTGCTGGTGGTTGGCCTTGTCGGCATCATTCGGCTCGGACGCCGGCCGGCCTTCGTCCTCTACGCCACGTTGCTGATCTACCTCCTCTTCAACTGGATGTACCGCTGTGGCAACTGGTATCAGGTCATCCTGCCTGCCTACCCGCTGATCCTGATGGGTGCGGCTGCGGCTGCCGACTGGTGGGAGACGCGTCCTGCAGCACGCTGCTGGCTGCGCGGTGCACCGTTGATACTGCTTGTCGTGGCCATCGCCTGGCGCGCAGGTACGTCGTGGCCGCGCGCCAACAGCCACGATCGCCCCGAAGACACAGGACTCAACCGCGCCGCCATCTTGCTCGACCAGCCGCTGCCGCTGGGTGCAAACCTCTTTGCAGCGGTGGACGACGCGCTGGCACTCGACTATTTGATCGCCATCTGGAGGCTACGCCCTGACCTGCACGTGGTCAGCAGCCGTGCGGCTGGAGCCGCCATCGACGGTGGCGGCGTGGTGTTGACGACATTGGACGCGGCAGCGGTTCTGCTGGACGAACTCGTGACGGCAGCGCCTCCTGTGCGCTCCCCTTTCGGCGCGGACTGGCTGGGAGTGGCGGCGGCCCCGCTCGTCCTGCCCACTGCTGCGCCGGTCGCAGTCCGCGCTGCTCTGGACCACGGTGTCACGCTGGAGGCCTATGCTGTGCAATGGGCGCCGGACGGGGCGCCGGTCACGCAGGCCGAGCGCAGCGTGGATGTGACGATCTTCTGGCAGATCGATGGTGCGTGGCCGGCGGGCTATGGCTTCAGCCTGCGCCCCACTGCGGGTGGCGCCTTCCTTGTCGATGCGGCCACGGGTAGCATCGTCCAGCGCGATGCGGCTGCGCCTGTGCAGGGGCTGGTTGCGCCGGATGGCCGGGAAACGCTGGCAGACACCACTCGCGTCCCTATGCCAGATAGCGCTGACGGTGTTATGCTGATAGTCTACCGGGTCGGCGATGGTGGCTTTGTGAACCTGCTGGAATTGCCGTTGCAGGTGCCATAGTTGCCTTCCATCCTCCCGGTTTCCCAGTTCAGCGTCACGAATTGTTCCGTCTACTCTGTGGTCTACCCATTTGTTGGGATAGGAGGTTTCAATGCGTGTGGTGGTGATTGGGGGCAGCGGGCATGTGGGAACCTATCTTGTGCCGCGGCTGGTGGAGATGGGGCACGAGGTGATCCATGTCAGCCGCCAGCAACGCGAGCCTTATCAAGCGCACGGTGCGTGGCTGCATGTACGCCAGGTTGCCATCGACCGAGGCAGCGCTGAAGCGGAGGGCAGCTTCGGATGCCAGATTGCTGCCCTGCAGCCGGATGCCGTCATCGATCTGATCTGCTTCACACTCGACAGCGCCCGCCAGCTGGCAGTGGCGCTGCGCGGCGCGGTGCGCCATTTCCTGCACTGCGGCACGATCTGGGTGCACGGGCCGAGTGCGGTCGTGCCGACGACCGAGACGCAATCGCGACGCCCCTTTGGCGAGTATGGCATCCAGAAGGCAGCCATCGAGGCGTATTTGCTGGGCGAGGCGCAGCGCGGCAACTTTCCAGCCACCATCCTGCATCCTGGCCATATCGTTGGACCCGGATGGGCGCCGCTCAACCCGGCTGGCCATTTCAGCAGCGGCGTCTTTGCGCAGCTGGCGCGCGGCGAAGAGTTGGCCCTGCCCAACCTAGGGCTGGAGACGGTGCATCACGTGCACGCCGACGACGTGGCGCAATCCTTTACTCAAGCGATGACACACTGGAGCACGGCGGTAGGCGAGAGCTTCCACGTCGTGTCGCCTGCTGCGGTGACGCTGTGCGGCTATGCCGAAGCAGTAGCGGGCTGGTTTGGCCAGGAGGCGCGGCTGCGCTATCTGCCGTGGGAGGAATGGCGCACGACCGTGAGCAGCGACGAGGCGCGCGCCACGTGGGATCACATTGCGCACAGTCCCAACTGCAGCATCGAAAAGGCGCGGCGCGCCATCGACTTCCGGCCGCGCTACTCGTCCTTCCAGGCCGTGCGCGAGGCGGTCGAATGGCTCATCGAACACGAAGGAATTCTGGGGCTTTGAATCTCGAATCAAACCATCCATCCAAGGAGAGGAACGACCCTCATGGGACAGATTGCATTGCACTGGGCGGGGCATGACAGCCAGATGTTCATTACGCGCGACAGCTTCGGCCACATGGTCGTCGCCGGTTCGTGGCCCAAGGAGGACGAAACGGATTGGGTCGAATGGAAGGGGGTCAAGCCCTCCGACTTGCTGGTCATGGCGCTCTGTTCCTGCTCAGCGTACGATGTCGTGATGATCCTGCGCCGCCAGCGCCAGGAGTTGACCGACCTGCGGATTGTGGCCGACGCCCAACAGGCTGCCGAGCCGCCCTATCCATTCACAGAGATTCATCTGCACTACATTGCAACAGGCCGCAACCTGGACCCGGCGAAAGTCGAGCGGGCAATTCACCTTTCTGAAGACAAGTATTGCTCGGTCGCCGCCACGATCAAGGGCGTTGCCACCCTGACCCATAGCTACGAAGTACACCAAGAAGCGTAGCTGCGCATGGCCGCCCCACCGTCTGGGGCAACCGAACACCTTCTGGACAAGGCAGCGATCGTGGCAACAGGAGACTTGCAGTTGGCGCCGAGCGGGTCAACGCTTACAGCCGTTCAGCGATTGCAGCGCGAAAATGCGGGGATACAGCATTAGCAATCATCTCCAGGAGGAGAACGTCTATGAGCAGCAAAATACCTGAATCGCACGTTGACCTGTTGACCGGCCCCTATTTCGCCGTCCTGACGACGATCGCGCCCAACGGCCAGCCGGAAAATACAGTCGTCTGGTGTTCGTGGGATGGCGAACACGTGCTGGTCAACACCGCCAATGGGCGGCGCAAGCCAGCCAACGTACGCAGAAACCCCAAGGTGGCACTGACCGTGATCGACCCGCAGAACGCCTTCCGCTGGATCGATGTGCGCGGCGAAGTGGAAGAAATCGCGCCCGATCCGGACTATGCCAACATCAACGCGCACGCAAAGCTCTACGCCGGCGTCGACGAGTATTATGGAGGAGTGGCGCCGCTTGAGATGAAGGGGAAAGAAGAACGCATTATCTTCAAAATTCGGCCCGATCGAGTGCTGGCATTTGCGTAACTTGCGCTGCATGCAAACGATTGCATTGCGCGCAATTGCCAATTTGCATTCCTGTGGCGCTATTGTATAATTAATTTTGCCCGTTTGCTGTGGCCGGCCCCAAAACCGGCTTTCGGGGGACAGCAAACGGGCATTTTTTATGCCTGCTGTCGGGCAGGCCGTGCCTCGCCTCTTCGGTACAGGTCGATCGAAACCAGAATTTTGCAAATTTGCCCTCTTGGCGGCGGCGGTACCCGAAAATTTTGCTTTCTACACCCCATCACTTGCGCAAGACTTTCCAACGCCAGAGAAAACCAGCTTCGCCCACAGGGTGTCTCCGTCGTCCGGCTGCCATTGAGTGGCGCCATGGCAGCCGGTGGGGCAGCGAATGCACGACTGGCACGCCGCAGAATATTTCGATCTGCTCCCCTTTTTCCGGTACAATTGTAGTACGGTGCCGGCGGGCGGGTCGCGTCCGGCGCCGTGTCCATCTCCCCGCACATCATGTACTGGCCCACAGCCTTTGATTGTTCAAGACCAAAAGGAGACCGAGGTGCTTACACAGGAACAACTGGATTTCTACCGCGCCAATGGCTATCTGCACGTAAAAGGGTTGTTCAGCAAGGAAGAGGCAGCAGCCTTCCGCCAGGAGGCGCACGACCTCATCGAGCGGCTGCGGAAAACCAAAGATGTCGAGGCCACATGGGAAAGTGCCAAAGAAGTGACGATGACGAAGACGTCGCTGCTACACTGCCATGACGTGCAGTTTCAGTCTGCGCTGCTGACGCGGCTGCTCGTCGACGAACGGCTCACAGGCATTGCCGCCGATGTCATCGGCTCGCCCAACGTACAGTTACATCACAACAAACTCTTCATCAAGCCGCCGGAAAAGGGGTCACCCTTTCCCATGCATCAGGACCGTCCCTTCTTTCCGCACGACAACGACAGCATGATCGCCGCCATCATCCACTTCGACAATGCGCCGCTGGAAAAGGGCTGCGTGCGCATAGTGCCGGGATCCCACAAGTTGGGTGCCATTCCGCACATCCGAGAAGGTGGCTGGCACCTGTCGCTGGACGAGTATCCGCTGGAGTCGTCGGTGGCGTGCGAGGCGGAGGCAGGCGATGTGCTCTTTTTCTCCTACCTGACCATCCACGGCTCCGGGGTCAACGAGAGCAACGAAGCGCGCACGACATTGCTGGTACAGATGCGCGATCCGCTCGACCCACCCAGCGTGCTGACGCACCTCTCGCGCGGCCAAGGCATGATGCTGCGCGGCGTCGATCCCAGCGCAGGCAAGGCCACGCCGGCGGGCAATGAACCGTCGGGGACGATGGGCGGTGGGACGATGGGCGGTGGGACGATGGGCGGTGGGACGATGGGCGGGAAGATGTAGTGGCTACTTAATTGTCCCTGCCCAGGTATCGACCTTTCTGGGCAGGGGACAAGGCAGAAACAGCGCTTGCGGCGCAAAATCCTGCTTTCTACATCCCATCCCTGTAGTGCCCGTGGCAGTGCTTGAACTTCTTCCCGCTCCCGCAGGGGCAAGGATCGTTGCGGCCGGCTGAGGCAAAGGCGGCGGTCTGCAGGCGATCTTGCTCCTGCGCCCAGCGCATGATCTCGGCTGGGGCGCGCTTGCGGTGCAGCAGCCCGGCCATGATGCGCATAGGCTCGTCAATGTGGTAAAAGAAGCGCTTGAAGCCTGCGCACAAATAGTTGAGTCCGGGTTCGCCATCCGGTGTGGTCAGAAAGCGGTCCTTGGGGCAGCCGCCGTGGCAGGCGAAACGCACGTCGCACTCGCGGCAGAACTTTGGCAGCGTGTCGAACTTGTCCTGGCCAAACTTCCGCTGCTGCGGCGACGCCACCAGCTCGATCATCGGCGTCTCCAGGATGTTGCCCAGACGGTAGTCCGGCTCCACAAAGTGGTCGCAGGCATAGACGACGCCGTTGTGCTCGATGGCCAGCGCCAGGCCGCACGTCTTGGAG
>CAIRNL010000419.1 GCA_903879975.1 uncultured Chloroflexota bacterium
GAGTGCCTTGCCGATGATGTCCCAGCAGGCCATCTCGATCATTGCCAGTCCGGTCATGGCAATCTCCCCAGGGCGGCCATAATCTTCCACCGTCAGGCGTCGCACCAGCATCTCGATGTTGAAGGGGTCTAGCCCGATGACAAAGCGGTCGGCCACATCTTTGACATAGCCGATGGCTGCATCGACCTTGTTGATCGGCCGGCTCTCGCCCACGCCGACGATGCCCTCGTCGGTCTCTACCTTGATAATCACCAGGTTGCGCCATTGGGTGCCCAGTACCATGGGCGTGATTGCGGTAATGCGCATTTTTTTCTCCTTCGTGTGTGACCCTTCGCCAGTCCGGTGTGCTTTGCTAGATTGAACGTTGTTCCTGCCAGCGACGGCGGTGGCAGGGCGCGTCAGGGCGCGCAATCAACAGGTATTCTATTGTACTCGAAGTGTCAGGAGATCGTAGCGCCGCAGCCGTTGGAACGTCCGATCGCTGCCTTCGTTTGGCAGCGGGTCGATCGCTCAGGGCACGCGGCCGGTGGCCGATCTGCCAATCGGCACGCCTCTCCCCCCGGCCAGGGGGAATGCATAGGGAGTTGGCACGCTGCTGTCAGCCATCAAACTGCAGCGACTTGCCCCCATCGACCACGAGCGTTGCGCCGGTGACAAAGCTGGCCTCGTCGGATGCGAGGAAGACTGCAGGCCAGGCGACTTCGTCGACGCTGCCGACGCGCTGCATGGGCTGGCGCGCCTCGGTGCGGGCTCGTTCTGCAGCTGGGTCGGGAAAACTGTTCCAGTAGTCGACGTTGATCTGTGTCAGAATCCAGCCGGGACAGATGGCGTTGACGCGCACCCCCTGCGCCGCATACTCGATGGCCAGCGCACGCGTCATGCCCAGCAGGCCGTGCTTGGCGACGGGGTAGGGAAAGGTGTGCGGGATAATCTGGAAGGCGTGCACAGAGGCGATGTTGACGATGCTGCCGTTGCCCTCCGCCAGCAGATGAGGCAGGACAGCCCGGCAGCCATGCCATGCACCGAGCAGGTCCACGGAGAAACAGCGCTGCCATGCCGAGTCGGTCAGGTGCAGCGGGTCGTCAAAGACGTTGATGCCAGCGTTGTTCACCAGCACCTGCGGCGCACCGAAATGGCGCACCGTCTCAGCCACCATGGCTTCTACCGAGCCAGCGTCGGCCACATCGGTTTGCACGAAGTGGGCACGGTGTCCTTGCCGCAGCAACGCATCGGCCACTGCAGCCCCCGTGGTGGGGTTGATCTCCGCAATGACGACGCGCGCACCTTCCTCGGCAAAGCGCTGCGCAATGGCCGCGCCGATCCCCTGCCCGGCGCCGGTGATGATAGCGGTTTTGTCTGATAAACGTCCTGGCATCGGCGGCTACAAATTTCTTACCGGATACGCCGGCCCACAATTGTCTGGATGACCACGGAGAGCACGATGATCAGGCCGTAGATCAGCTCTGTCCAGAAGCCGGACATCCCGATCGCGACGATCCCGGCGTTGATAGCGCCGATGATGAAGGACGCCACAAAAGTGCCATAGATGGTGCCTGTGCCGCCAAAGACCGATGTCCCACCCAGGAAGACCGACGACAGCGTATTGAGCAGGTAGCCCTCGCCCAGTGTCGGCCAGTAGTAGGTCACTTCCAGGCTGGCGAGTAGGCTGGCAAACGCCGCGGCAAAACCCGCCATACCGAAGACGATGATCTTCGTCCGGTCGACATTGACGCCCATGAGCCGCGCACTGTCGGGATTGTCCCCGGTCAGGTAGACATGCGCGCCGAAACGGTG
Source organism: uncultured Chloroflexota bacterium (assembly GCA_903879975.1). Taxonomy (GTDB): domain Bacteria; phylum Chloroflexota; class Anaerolineae; order Caldilineales; family Caldilineaceae; genus Caldilinea. The sequence continues at coordinate 1,795 of CAIRNL010000419.1, forward strand.
ACGGTTCAAGATCAGCCAGCACAGAATGCCAAAGACGATCATCCATACCATCTGCATGGGGACAAAACCGAAGAGCCGTCCAACGAAGACGTCGTAGAACGCGGTCTCGCGCGTGGGCAGCAGCGACGTCCCCGTGCCGCCGGTCAGTACCTTGACCATCCCGCGCCAGAAGAAGCTCGTGCCGATGGTGACGACCAGCGAAGGCACGCCTATCTTGGTGATGATCAGGCCGTTGATCATGCCGGCAGCCGTGCCCATCAGCAGCATGAGTACCAATGCAATCGCCAGATTGCCTGTCGCCATCATCACCGTGGCAAACACCCACATACTGATGGTCATGATGGAGGGAAACGACAGATCGATCTCACCAGTGATCACGACCAACGTCAGCGACAGCGCCATGATGCCGAAAAAGGGGGTGGTCGACATGAACGCCTGGTAGATGTTGCCGCGAAAGAAGGTCTCCGGCGAACCGATCGCAAACACACTCCACATCAAGACCGCGACGAGTGTGATGCCAACCTGCAATGCGTTGGTTCGCAGCCAGAGGTTCAACGGCGAACGTCCGCTCTTGGCCTTGGCTGAGGCGCTCCTGGCAGTCATGCGTCACCTTCCTGCGCTGCAGCCAACCGCCCTGTGCGCGCCACCAGGTAAAGCCGGTCGATCAACTCTTCCAGCGTGATATCGGCCTTCGTGAACTGGCCGGCGATCATGCCGCGATCCAACACGACGATGCGGTCGACGACGGGGTAGACGTGAAAAATGTTATGGTCGATGAAGATGCCTGCCTTGCCTGCCTTGGCAATGTTGGCAATGAAGTCCAGCACCTTGCGCGTCTCCGATAGGGAGAGAGCCATGGTTGGCTCGTCCAGAATGATCAACTCCGCCTCGAAGTGGAGCGCACGCGTGATGGCGATGCCCTGGCGCTCGCCCCCTGACATGGTGCGCACGGGCGTGTCGGGATTGACCGCCTTGGAGGTGAAGCCCATGTGTTCCGTCATCAGCTGCTGCGTCACTGCCCGCATTCTCTGGATGTCCATGAAGCCGGCGGCGTTGGAAATTTCGCGTCCCATGAATAGATTGCGCCAGACACTCTGGTCGTCTGCCAGCGCTTTTTCCTGGTAGACCGTCTCGACGCCAAGCTGGCGCGCTCTTGCCACGCTCAAGTGGTCGACTCTCTGGCCGTGAAAGTAGATCTCCCCCCCGACGTCCGGCTGATGATAGCCGGTGATGATTTTGATCAGCGTCGATTTGCCGGCACCATTGTCCCCCAAAAGCCCAACCACTTCGCCAGGATAGACTTCGAAGTGGATGTTCTGGAGAGATTTGACCTCGCCGAATGATTTGGACACGTTGACCAGCCGGACAGTGGGTTCCGCCATGCACAACTCCTGGGATGGTAGGCCGCAGCACCTCTGCGGTCGAAGGTGATAGGAGGCTGAGGCAAAGCAGGCGGATGCGCACGGATCGGAAAAATCTGCGCCCATCCGCCTGAACCGTCAAATCTGCGGTCGATCCACTACCGGATTTCTTTCTCGGCCAACGGCGCAAGGAATTCGATGTTGTCCTTGTCGGCAAAGCCACCGCCCGTGTCGACCATGAGACCGGAGAAGCCGTAGACCTTGCTCAGGCAAATCTGCAGGATCGGGAGGTAACCCTGGAGCCATGGCTGCTGATC
>CAIRNL010000420.1 GCA_903879975.1 uncultured Chloroflexota bacterium
ATCCTTCATCACCATGCGCCCAGCCGTCACTGCATAGGGAATTTCGGTGCCACCGATGGTGACGCTATGCGCAGTCTCGACGATCTCGTCCTGAAGGTCGGGCGGTACAGAGGCGGCCTGTTCGCCGGCACTGTTGGCCAACTGTCTGTTGGTGGATTCGGCAGGGCGTTCGGACTCGGATTGATTGTTCATCTCTCTCCTCTGCTGTGGGCAGGCTGGGCGCTAGCGTCTGCTGGGGCCTATCTGAGGCGCGGCACGATTGCGCTCACCCCTGGGCAGCCCGACATCGCGGCGACAGTGTGCGCCGGCGAAGCGGATGCGCTCGACGCCAGCATACGCATGGTGGGCCGCCTGGCCGACGCTGCGTCCCAGCGCAGTGACGGCCAGCACGCGCCCGCCTGACGTCAACAGCCGCTCGCCCTTCCAGCGCGTACCCGCCTGAAAGACAGTGCAGCCTGCGGCCTCGGCTGCGTCGATGCCGAAGATCTCGAGTCCAGTTCGATATTCCTCCGGGTAGCCCTCTGATGCCATGACGACCGTCACGGCCGCGTCCTTGCGCCAGCGTGGCTTGACCTGAGCGAGCGTGCCGTCGACACAGGCCACCAAGAGTTCCAACAAGTCGCTTTGCAGCAGCGGCAGCAGCACCTGTGTGCCTGGGTCGCCAAAGCTGCAGTTGAACTCCAGCACGCGCGGGCCGGTAGGAGTCAGGATAATGTCGGCGTAGAGGATGCCGACATAGGGTGTACCTTCTGCCGCCATGCCGGTCAGGGCAGGTCGAACGATAGTGCGGTCGATGTCGGCCAGCAGCTGCGGCGAGACGAGCGGCGAAGGGGAGAAGGCGCCCATGCCGTCCGTATTGGGGCCGCGATCGTCGTTGAGCAGGCGTTTGTGCTCCTGCACCGTCGGCAGGAGCACAGCGTGCGTGCCGTCACAGAACGCCAGCACGGATACTTCAGGGCCGCTCAGCTTTTCTTCCAGCAGCACGGTTGCGCCGGCTGAACCGAAGTGCCCATCCATCAGCATGCCGCGCACGGCGCCTGCGACCGCCTCGACAGTGGGCGGCAAGAGCACGCCCTTGCCGGCAGCCAGCCCGTTGGCCTTGACGACGGGCACGGAGTCGATATTGCGCAGGTAGCGCATGGCGTCATCAAAATCGCTGAAGATTTCGGCGTGCCCAGTGGGGATGCCGTGGCGCAGCATGAATGCCTTGGAAAAAGCCTTGGATCCCTCGAGCTGGGCAGCGGCCTGCGTGGGACCAAAAATGCGCCGGCCAGCCGATTGGAAGGCATCGACGATCCCGGCAACGAGCGGCGCTTCAGGAGCAACGACCGTGAAATCGATTGCCTGCTGGCCCGCAAACGTAAGCAGCGCGGGGATATCTTCGGCGCCAATTGGAACATTGCTGCTCTTGGCCAGTGTAGCGGTGCCGCCGTTGCCTGGCGCCACATAAATCCGTTCGACGTGGGGAGAGTGTGAGAGCTGGAGGGCGATGGCGTGTTCACGGCCGCCGTTACCGACAAGAAGTATGTTCATGGCTTGCGCTGTCCCAGCCGGACTGTCGGCTCATCTACTGCTGATTGCGGTGCAAGAAGTTGCATGATCGATGCGGAATGCGCCGTGGGGGTCACTTCTGCTCGACCAGACGGATTTCAAATAAGGCTGGCCAGAGCTTGCCCGTCACAAAGAGCCGCTGGTTTTCGTGATCGTAGGCGATGCCATTGAGGACATCTACGGCACTTTGCGAGGGCGGCGCCTGGCCGAGCAGGCCAGTCAGATCGATGACGCCGTCGACAACGCCGTTGGCTGGATCGATCTGGACGATGTAGTCTGTCTGCCAGATGTTGGCCAGCACACGGCCGCCGATATATTCCAACTCGTTGAGGCGTACGACCGGTTCGCCCGCCACAGACACGTCGACGCGGCGTACCTCGCGCAGCGTTGCGGGGTCCAGGAAGTAGAGTATTGCGCTTCCATCACTCATGATCAGGTGTTGGCCATCAAAAGTAAGACCCCATCCCTCTGTGGTGTATTGGAAACGCTGGCGTTCGCTGAAACTCTCCTTGTCGTAGATGAAGCCGGTGCCGTTCTGCCAGGTGAGCTGATAGATGGCATCTCCGACCACTGCAATGCCCTCGCCAAAGAACTCTGCGGCTAGATCGTGCTGCTGCAGAACGTTGCCGGTCATTGGATCTACTTTACGGAGCGACGATTGCCCATAGCGTCCGGTGCCCTCATAGAAAATGCCGTCGAGATAGACGAGTCCTTGCGTGAATGCAGCCGGATCATGAGGGAAGATGTTCACCACTTCGTAGGTGTAGCGTTTGAACGGCTGCGCCGGGCCGGGAGCCGTCTGGGGCGCCGGCGTGGCACTCGCCGGAGGCGGAGTTGCAGCAGCGACGGTGGGCGCGGGAATCGCCGTTGCGACGCTAGCTGCAGCCGGCGTACTTGCGCTCTGCCCGGCATCCGCCTGTGACGAGTCTTTGCATCCCTGGAGGGCCAGGGCTGCAAAGACCAGCAAGAGGATGAAGCTGTAGCGGCATAGCGCCGGGTTTCTACTCATAGTGCTCCTACCGGACTCCATTACGACTCGATATTCACAGCATAGCACGCTGCCGCTGAACGCGCCAACAGGAGTGGCTATCTCTGGGAGTACTTCGGGTTGGGCGCCGCCAGCTCAGAGATCACTGATACCTCTGGCATTGGGCACACGCCTGAGAGCAGGGCGCATATTCTTGAGCAGTGCCGAAGAAATGTGCCGGATGCCGTTCCTTTCGAGCACACCCTGCACAGCCGTCGTGGGAACTCGATCAGTCCGAAGTTTGTCTCGTTGGACGGATAGATAGTTGGCCTGGGTGACACCGGGCACATGCGGCTGCTTGGAGATCGCGCCGGTCGCAACGCCTGCCTTCGGCAATGGGACAAGCTATGCAAGTTGCAGTATCATTCCTGTTGCGCTAAAGTTTTTGGGAAAAGGGATAGTCCCTTCTGAAGTTGCAGTAGCGGTTCTGCTCGATTCAAACTGGCGCCGGGCAGAACGGGTCACGATCACAGCGCCGAACGAGGAATTGTCGATGTCAGTCGACAGGGTAGCAGTGCCGTCTGAGCCATTCAAAAGTTCAATCCTGATCGTCGACGATGCTCCTGCGGGGCGTGAGGCGATGGAAGCGCTTCTCTTCTCTCCGGCGTACGACCTTCATCTAGCTAGCAGCGGTGCCGAGGCATTGGCAATGGCTGCCAAGCTCCGCCCTGACCTGATCCTGCTCGATGTGATGATGCCGGGCATGGACGGTTTTGAAGTCTGCCGGCGTCTGCGCGCCGACCCAGACCTGGCGCACATTCCTATCATTCTGGTGACTGCGCTGGACGATCGCTCGTCCAGGCTGCAGGGCATCAACAGCGGCGCCGACGATTTTGTGTCCAAACCTTTTGATTCGACCGAGCTGCGTGCGCGTGTGCGCACCATCACGCGCCTCAACCGCTATCGGCGCCTGCTCGAAGAACGCGCTCGGTTTGAATGGGTGGTGGATCGTGCGGAGGATGGGTACCTGTTGCTGAACGGCGACACGATTTTGTATGCCAACCAGAAAGCACAGCTTCTGCTTGGGCTGGACGGCGTTGACATCCGCGCGTCACAACCTTCCTTCCTGGCTACGGCGCAGCGTCATTTTCGCTGCGAACCGCAGGAGTTGTGGGCGAACTGGCCGAAGATCAAGAGCGGTGACCGCAGCGCTGCGTTGTTGCTGGTAGCGCCGGAGACAGCGCAGTCGGCAGCCACTTTCATGGAGGTATCCCTCCATGACATCGCAGCGTCCGACCAGCATGGGCAG
>CAIRNL010000421.1 GCA_903879975.1 uncultured Chloroflexota bacterium
CCGAAGACGACGTTGAAGGGGAAAGTGATACCCAGTGAAGCGGTGAGATACAGCGTTGGGTTCGCTTCTGGTACTGCAACCCGCATGGCAGCCGGCGCTGCAATGTAGGATGCGCTGGCTGCCAGTGTCGCCAGGATGGCGGTCCCGCCCGGCGACATGCCTGAAAGTACACCAGCCGCCAGACCCAGACTCGCTGACAGCAGGGGCATGAGCACGCCGAAGCCGACCAAGAAAGGCCCTGTACGGCGCAGGTCATATAGGCGTTGTGAAGCGACGATCCCCATTTCCACAAGGAAGAGGGCCAATGCCCCAGGAAAGAGGTCGACGAACAGTGGTTCCAATTTGATCATGCGCTCGGGTCCGGCCAGAAAACCGATAGTGAGCCCAGTCAGTAAGAGAAAAATACCCTTGCTGAGAAATACCTCATGCGCCAGGTCGCCCCAGCGTCCTGCTTGCCTGCCTGCACCCAGGCGAGCAAGCAGGACGCCAATTGCAATGGCCGGGATCTCGAGCAGAACGAGAAGAACGGGTAAAAAAGCTTCGTACGCGATGCCAATTTCGCTGGCGTAGGCGAGTGCCAGTGCAAAGGTGACGGCACTGACCGACCCATAGTGGGCCGCCAGCGCAGCCGAGTCTGCCCGGTTGAAACGTCCCACCTTGTGCAGGATCACAAATGCTACGATTGGGATGGCGATGCCGAGCAGAAGCGTCACAGCGGCGGGCGCAAGCAGCGTCGCTAGCGGTGCTTGCGCCAACTCGACCCCGCCCTTTAGCCCGATCGATACAAGGAGGTAGATGCTGAGCGTCTGATAGAGTGCTTCCGGTAAGCGAAGATCTGAGCGCAGCAAGCCAGCGGCTAGCCCAGCGACAAAAAAGAGAACGATTGGATCCAATAGATTTTCGATCACGTGCGCCTACCTTTCCCTGCAAGAGTATATGCGGTGCAAGTCGAAGCGCCAAGCAGATGTCTGTCTAGGATGCATCACAACGGTAACAGGCAGAGTCGTTGGTTGCGAACTCTCGGCGAGTTGATAGCGTACAACGACGCATACATGGGAACGGCTGGTACGTCCTCGTGGGGCAAGGGCAGCGATCTGGCGGCGTGGAAGCGATCAATCGTGAGTGATCCGACAGACGGTGTGTGATGATTTGTACAGAATGCTCTCTTGGAATCTATCTACAGGAAAGGAATGATTTTATGCAGCGACTGTTCCTCATGACAACCTTCTCCGCACTGCTGGTGATCGGCATCGCTGCCTGTGCCGGGCAGGGCGCCGCCCCGGCTGCAGAAGAAGCATCTTCGCCTGCCGCAGAGGTGGCCACGGAGGCCGTCGAAATGCCGCAACCAGACCCTGCTGGCAAGGTGGACGAGGCAACGTCGCCACCAGCCGAAGAAGACGTGTCTGCGGGCGACGCTACGCGCACCTTCCAACTCGTTCCTGAGCAATCCAGCATGCAGTACTTTGTCGAGGAGGAGTTCTTCGGCCAGGCTGTCCCGTTCGTGACGGCGATCGGCCAGACTCGCGCCGTGAATGGTGCGGTCACCCTGCAGATCGAAGGGAACACTGTACGGATCGAGAGTGGTACTTTCGAGGCTGATATCAGCACGCTCACCAGCGATCGTCCGCGCCGTGACCAGGCCATACGCGATCGTTGGCTACAGTCGAGTCGTTACCCAATTGCCACTTTTGTAGCTACCGACGTGCTCAACGTTCCGGTTGATGCGGACTATGGACAGGACATTCGCTTCCAGATCAGCGGGGATATGACCATTCGTGAAGTCACCAATCCGCTGACCTGGGATATGACAGCTCGTCTCGACGGTGATAGGCTTTCCGGAACGGCAACAACTTTCTTCTACATGAAAGAGTATGGCTTTGACCCGCCGGATATTGCCGGCATTCTGCGCGTGACAGACGGCGTCACGGTGACGGTTGATTTTGTGGCGCAGGAAGTCAAGTAAAGCAACAGCTGCAGCGCTGCCCAATACCTAGACTTTTTTCTCCGCAGACTGACAGCAGACCGGCTTGCGTAGATTTTTCCATCGGCTCTGGAGACCCCTGCTCCCTGGCAGATTGCGAATCCAACTGGTGCTGTGGCAGAGGCCAAGTGCATGGTGTGGATGGCCAGGCAAAGGCGGAACTTCGCCTACTGACGATGGCCAGCTGCCTGCGTAGCATGACAGGCTATGCGACGTCTGTTTCTCAGGGGATTCCTCATAGCGCTGCTTGTCCAAGTGATGGGCAAAGTTGCCATGGCGGAACCGATGCCGCGTTTGTCCCCGCTGCTAGGTTTTCATGTTGCACGGGGCGATAGTGCGCACCTGTCCGCTGCCGCTGAAGCCGGTGCTGCGTTTGCTGTGCTCGTCTTCTCCTGGCAAGACATTGAGCCGACTCCTGGCTACTTCTACTGGGAAGTTCCCGACGCTGCGCTGCGTGCCGCCGACTATCACGGCGTGGAGATTCTTGCGCGTCTGGATCGGCCGCCTGACTGGGCTGTGGACGAACAATCGCTGGCGCCATGGAGTCTGGACGCCTATGCCCAATTTGTCCATCGCGTCGTTGAACGCTACGGGCACCGCCTCGGCGGCGTGATTGTCTGGAACGAACCGAACCTGGCTCTGGAATGGCACGATACGACGCCGGATCCAGCCGCCTATGCTGCCATGCTGGCGCGCGTCTATCCTGTTGTCAAGGCGGTTGCGCCTGATCTGCCGGTGATTGCTGCCGGGCTGGCTTTTACGGCTGGCGATACCGTGTCTGCCATTAACGACCTCGATTATCTATCTGCGCTCTATGCTGCGGGTGCCGCCGTGCACTTCGACATCCTGGCTGCTCATCCTTATGGGTTTGGTCGCCCGCCGGCAGATCCACCTCGCGCAGACCGGCTGAACATGCGCCGCCTGGAATTGTATCGTGCCATTATGGAAGCTGCAGGCGATGGCAATAAGCCGATCTGGATCACAGAGATGGGTTGGCGAACGGCAGCTCCGGTGGCTGCCGATCGTTGGCAGGTTGTGACGCCGGCGCAGCAGCGTGTCTACACACTGCTGGCCATCGACTGGCTTGCGCAGTATGCGTGGCTCGACCGGCTGGCATTCTGGGAAATCAACGGTGTGGTCGACAACTATGGGTATGCGCTCTGGCAGGGACCAACACGCATTTCGCCGGCCTATGCAGCTCTGGTGGCACGCCGGTCTGCGCGCAAGTGGCCTGCTGCTGTACCGGTGGCTGCGCGCACGACGCTCGAAATCCTGGCGCCTGACGTGGCAATCCGCCTCGGCGACCGCGGCGAACTGCACCCGCACTGGGTTCACCTGCACCGTGGTGGCGAGCACTTCACGCCTGATTGGAATGGTGAGTTTTTCCTCGATGCCCGTCAGGCACGGTCAGCGGCAACCCTTCTGTTGGAGACAATGCAAGTGGACCAGCCAGGCAACCGTGTCGTTGTGAACAACGTGCCGATCGGCCTGCTACAACCACGTGCGCGTCCGGACCCAACCAGCACCTGGGCCACGCAGCGCTTGACCATGCCGCCCGGCCTGCTGCGGCCCGGGGTAAACCGGATTGCAGTGCTGGCTGGCCCGCGCAATCCGGCGCGCCTCTACTCGTGGTGGCAATGGGAAAATTTCCAGTTCCGTAACGTGCGTCTGGAACCGGCAACCCGCATCAGAAACACAGGTTCATTGGCATGGAGCGAGTTGCCGGCTCCGGAGGGATGGCTTGAAGTGAGCCGGCTGCGTGCCGGTGCATCTGCAGAAACTTTCTGGCTGACTGGCAACCGCCCTGGTCAACTCTGGCGCGGCGTGTTAGATGCCACAGATGCGCTCGAACTCTCTATAGCGGCAGGTAACCGTCCTGATTTACTGTTCCAGGATGTTGCTGCACGGGACAGCCACACCCTGGCTGCGACTGACCAAGGCCTCTTCTGGCGCAGTGAGAGCGGTGACTGGCAGCCGGCAGACGGAGTGCCGCCAGGACGCGTGTTGGCCGCACTGAATGTCGGCGCAACTTGGTACGCTGGCACGGCTGGGGATGGAGTCTGGCAGGCCGCAGCTGTCGATGCAAGGTGGCAGCCAATGGGCCTCGCTGGACGCAGCGTGTATGATCTGGCTGTGGCGCCCGATGGGCTGGTGGCAGCCACTGATGCCGGGATTTTTGTGGCCACGTATAACGGCTGGGATAGGCTGCCTTCTCTGCCGCCGGCCGATCAGCCGGCGGCTGCAGTCGACTTCGTGTCGCGCCTCTTCATCGGCAGTCGCGGCGAGTTACTCGTGCGCAGTGAAAATCGGCTGTTACGCTGGGATCGACAGGCACAGGTGTGGGAGTTTTGGGGTCCGCCCGAACTGCAAGGTCGCATGTACGCGCTGGCTGGATGTTGCGGACCTGGGACGCTGGCAGGCAGCTATCGTTCTGGTCTCTGGGAACTGCAAGCGGATGGTGTATGGCGACGCAGCGACGGGGGTGTGTTTGAAAAGCTTGAATTGACGGCGGGGATTATCGTGAGCGGCTACATCGTGTGGGCAACAACGAACGGCCTTTTCTGGCACAATCGAATGGCAGGATTTGCCGATGCTGGGGCGTGGCAATCCCCGGCAGCTCTGCCGTCCACAGTGACGGACTTGCTGATCGATCCAACTGCGCCGCGTCGATGGTTGGCGGGTACCCCAGCCGGTGTCTTTCGCAGTGAGGATGCGGGACAAACCTGGCGCCGCATAAGTCCGCCGTGGATCGTCTGGTCGATGGTACTTGGGGGCAGTGGACGCCTGTTCCTTGCACGAGCTGACGGTGTGGCGTGGACTGACGACCTGGGAGCTGAAACCGTGCGTTGGCAGGAGACCAATGGACTGAGCAGTGTTACGATTTTTACGTTGTCACTGGAAACAACTGTTCCTGAGCGTTTCTGGGCGGGAACCTGGGGCAACGACATTGGCGTGAGCAACGATGGGGGCGTAACCATGAACCGGCTGGGCAATGGGTTGGAGACACTCAGTGTGCTGGCAATCCTGCGCCATCCAACACCGGAGCAGGTGACGGTCGGGACGATTGAAGGACTCTATCGCAGCGATGACGGCGGCGCCACGTGGTTCAAGCTGCCTGGTGCGCTTTCGCGACAGACAATCTACGCGCTGCACCAGGACGATGACGGCACGATATGGGCTGGGTCCGCTGATGGTCTCTGGCAAAGCAGGGACTACGGTGTGAGTTGGGCGCGGATGCCCGGCGTACCCCCTGTGACTGTGCTACGGCTTGGTACACTTGACAGTGCAAAGGGTCCCCTCTTTTGGGCGGGGACGGAGGGGGCTGGGCTGTGGTGGAGCCGGGATCGTGGCCAGCACTGGTATTCGGCGGGTCTCGACGCGCGCACAGTGTATGCGTTGTTGGCAGACCCAACGCGCCCAGGGCACTTGATTGCAGCCACAGATCATGGGTTGGCAGGAGCAGCCGCCGATTAGTCCACCTGGGTGCAAGGAAGCCGCTGTTTCCGTAGGGTGATTGGCCCAATCGCCCTATCGGCTGCCTGCGCCACAACCACCGCATTCTTTGCTCCACTTGTCACGAACGTAGATCCCGTGAGACAATCGACGAACCGAATTGTCTGGACAATTTGCGGCACAGCGTACAGAATTAGACAAAAACAACTGGCCGACCATCCTCTGCAGGCTGGCGGTCTTGAGCAGACAGGAGATTGGCGAATGGAGCAGGCAATCATCACTGCCGAAGGTGTCCAGAAGTGGTTCCGCACCGGCAAGATTGAGGTGCATGCCCTGCGCGGTGTTGACGTAGCTGTACGGTTTGGTGAGATGGTGGCAATTATGGGCCCGTCGGGTTGCGGCAAAACCACCCTGCTGAACTGCCTGTCTGGCCTGGACGACTTTGACCAGGGTGAGGTCTATATCGACGGCACGCGGCTGCGTACCATGAGTGATAAGAAGCGCACACTCTACCGCGCCCAGCGTATGGGTTTTATTTTTCAGACTTACAACCTCCTCCCGGTGATCTCAGCGGTGGAGAATGTCGAGCTGCCCCTGCTCGTCGGTGGGACGCGGCCGAGCGCGGCCCGCAAGCGTGCATTGGAGGTACTCGATCAGGTTGGCCTCGCCGACCGTGCCGATCATCGTCCCGCCGAGTTGTCCGGTGGGCAGCGCCAGCGTGTGACCATTGCGCGCGCGCTGGTCAATAACCCTGCCATCGTTTGGGCTGACGAACCAACAGGTGCGCTCGACAGCAAAGCAGCTGAAGATGTGTTGTCACTCATGCGCGTGCTCAACCAGGAACACGGCCAGACCTTTGTCATCGTTACCCATGACCCCGGCATTGCTGCCCTTTGTGACCGTATCATCCACATGAAGGATGGGCAGGTCGTCGCCCAGCCGGCTGAGACCATGGTCGCCTGATCGGACAAGGAACTCCCTATGCTTGGCACTCTCTCAACCGGCGCCCTTGCTTTTCTCGTGGGTGCCGTTACAGCTATCTTGCTCTATCTGGCTTTTCTATGGCTGCGTAATCCTGTCCTGATGAAGTTGGGCCTGCGCAACCTGGTGCGTCGTCCTGGCCAGACGGTGCTCATCATCATTGGCCTCACCTTGAGCACTGTGATCATCATCAGCTCGCTGGGTGTGGGCGACACGTTGCGTTACTCTGTGCAGAAACAGGCGGTTTCGGCCTATGGTAAGGTAGACGAAATTATCGCACCGCCGCTGCTCTCTATGCTGGCTAGCATGGCTAATCCGAATGTGGACCCGGAACAGGTTGAGCAGGCGCAGGCGTCTGTAGAAGGTCTCATGCAAGGCGGGCTGGACAGTGTCCTCGCGTTGGCGCAAGGTGGTCTGCCCAGCATTGGCGCTGACCGGCTGTCTCAACTGCAGGCGGCTGTTACGCAGGAACCACTCATCGACAGTGTGGCCGGCTCCATTGTCTTCCCCACGATCATCCGGAACGTGAGTACCGGGCAGAGCGAGCCGCTCGGCTTCATCTTTGCCGTGGACGATATCTACGCCGAAAACTTTGGCCTGACCACGGTCGATGGCAGACCGCTCACCATGGATATGTTGCAGCCAGGCGTCGGCAACATTTTTGTACAGGCCAGCAATCTCTTCGCCGTTGTACCCGCTCTGGCCGAGCAGTTCAGTCAGGTGCAGGCGCAATTGTATGCGGGTGAGGGGACACTCAATCTTGATGTTGTACAGGCACTAGCTGGCCTTGGCGCGCTTTTCACTACCGTCGACCCAGCATCATTGCCCGACATATCTATTCGCCTGGACACGCTCGACACGCTTGGTGTCAACACCGCGCCGTTGCGTGCGCTTGGCAAAGACAGCCTGACCCTGCCGGAACTGGCTGCTCTGCTCCAGTCGGTGCAGCCGACAGATGACGATCTCGTTGCGCCCTCTGACGTCGTAACCGCTACCCAGATGACTGCCGGCACCGCTGCGATGCCGGCGATGAACCCGGCACAACCTAATGCGATTGGCGCCGCCGAGCCGCTGGACCGCCTGGCCACGGACCTGCTACGCGCTATCAACCTCAACACGTTGGGCTATGAACTGGACAATGTGCTCGGCCAGTTCGGCTTGCAGCTGCGCCAGGGCGATCTTTACTTGAATCGTCTGGGCGCCGAGCGTCTGAATGCTACCACCGGCGATCTCGTTGAGATCTATGTTGGCCCACTGCCGGTGCGCTTCCGCGTGCGCGCTGTCGTCGATCAGGCTGGTCCCCTGAGCGCGCTTACACCTGTGGTCATGCTGCGTCTCGATGAAGCCCAGCAATTGTTCTTCATGCCAGGTAAGGTCAACTCGGTGCTCGTCTCCAATGTCGGTGATGAGATGGCTGGTATGGAGCACACGGACGCTGTCAGCAAACGGCTGCGCGTGCTTGCGCTGGACAATGATGCCGTGGAGACGATTGCCGCAGTGCTGGCTCACTCTGACGTGCGGGCAATTGCTGAGCAATTGGCGGCTGATCTGCCGGATACGGGCGAGGTGCGTATCGAGGACGGAGACGTGCCCCCTCTGCTGGCAGGCATTCTCCAGAGCGTCATGGGCATGTTCAATATCGAACAGATGACGCGGCACAAAGCAGAGGCGCTCCTGGCAGCCACTGCAGAAGGCGCTGATATGGCTGACCTGCGCGAACTGCTGGCGCAACCGGCGGTTCGTGAGTGGCTGCTCATGCTCCAGTTGCCCGATGCTGTCAGCCGCAACTTCGCCACTGCCGTGGCCAACCTGAACCAGTTTGAACAAATCGAGGCGCTCAACAAGACAACGATTGTCTCGGCGGCAAACGTGGGCGGCAGCATCTTTGCCACTATCTTCAGTGTTTTTGGTGTCTTTTCGATCCTAGCGGCCATTCTGCTCATTGTGCTCATCTTTGTCATGCTCGCCGCCGAGCGTCGTGTCGAGATTGGCATCTCGCGTGCGATCGGCGTGCAGCGCGGGCAGATCGTGCAGACCTTCATGGCGGAGGGGATGGTTTACAACCTACTAGCTGCTGCCCTGGGCGTCCTCCTTGGCATTGCGATCACCTTTGCCATGACCCAATTCATTGGTCGCCTTTTCAACGACCTGACCGGCCAGATCAACGCCCAGTCCGGCGCTATCTTTGCTGTGAGTTTCGCCATTTCGTGGCAGTCGATCATTGTCGCCTACTGTGCCGGTGTACTCATCACCTGGCTGGCGATGACCCTCTCCTCCTGGCGTGTGACGCGCATGAATGTGGCCACCGCTATCCGCGGCCTCTCCGACGAAGCCGAGGCCAAGCGGCGTTCGTGGTTGACCAACCTGCTGACGTGGGTCTGGCCGCTGGCTGTGCTCGCTGCGAGCGGTTACCTGCTCTACAATGCTGCAACAACCAACTCGCTCAGCCTGGTTATGATCGGTGCCACGGTGGCGCTCTATGGCCTGACGGTACTCATCAGCCGTGTGCTGCAGATGACATCGATTCGTAACGAGAGCGGCTATCGCATCGTCTATACGTTGCTGGGGTTCGGGTTGCTGATCGTCTGGGTGCCACCGTGGTATAGCCTGGCCCCTCAGTGGTTCCCGAATCACTTTGCTTGGGACTCGACTCAGGCGCCGACGGTTTTCACTTTTGGCGGTCCCATGATCATCATCGGCGCGATCATGGTAATCATGTTCAACGCCGATGTGATCGGTGTCATCCTCAGCGCGCTCCTCGGCTTCGTTTCGTCACTGCGCCCGGTGCTGCGTACGGCCATTGCTTATCCGCTGAGCAACCGTTTTCGTACGGGTATGACTATGGTGCTTTTTGCCATGATCATGGCGACGGTGGTCGTCATGGCCGTGGTCATCAACACGACGCAGTCTCTGACGCGTCTGGACGATCGCCAGACTGCTGGTTTTGATATCCAGGTGTCTCCGACGTTGCTCAGCTTCTTCAACCCTGTGAACGACTTCCGCGCTGCCTTGGCTGCGATTCCCGATGATCCGGTGAGCAGCCAAGTTGCGGCAGTCGGTTTGGTGACCGAGCAATTCATGAGGGGAAAGGTGGTAGATAGCAACATAGCTATAGCACCGACGAGCATGGCCGGCGTCAATGCTGGCTACGTTGTCGGCGCACAGGCAATTTATCGCCTGCAAAGCCGCGCGCCCGGTTTCGCCGATGATGCTGCGGTGTGGCAAGCACTCATTGGGCTTGACGATGTGGTCATCGCCAAGCCGGAACTCTTCGCCAAGCCGTCACTGCCGTTCCCTGGTGTTGCCCCGCAGAATGACAGCGAGGAAGATCTCTCGACTGCCACTGGACCGGATGCTGATGCACCGCGTGGGCGGCAGCGCAGTGCGATTGCTGCGTCGCCGCTGCGGCTGAGCGAGATTCCGGTGGGAAGCGCACTGCCAGAGTTGTACCTGGAACTAACTACGGATGGTGCCGATGGCTTAAAGCGCACCCACCGCGTCCAGGTAATTGGTGTGCTTGAGGAGAATACCAATCTAGTCGAGTCGACTCTGATTGGCGGTGAAGCAACCCTGAGTCGGCTGCGCAGCGTACCGGTGACGGGGGACAGTATCTATGTCAAAGCGGCAGAAGGGCAGGACGCCCGCGCTGTTGCTGGTGAAATCGAGCGAGCGTTCGTGTCGAGCGGTCTTGACGCAGCGGTGATTGCCGAACGCTTCGCCCAGCGCCAGCGCCTGACTGGCGGTGCACTCCAACTGCTGCAGGGGTTCATGGCGCTTGGTCTGCTCGTTGGCATCGCTGCGCTGGGTGTTATCTCGACCCGATCCGTTTACGAGCGCCGCCAACAGGTGGGGATGTTGCGCGCACTGGGCTATCAGAAAGGCATGGTCACCCTCAGTTTTCTCATCGAGTCAAGCTTTGTCTCCATCACTGGGCTGATGATCGGCGCGCTGACGGGCCTAGTGCTAGGTGACAATCTGGTGCTGGCTTTCTTCCCGCAGATCAGCGCGAGTGCAGTCAGTACGCCTTGGCTGCCGATCGTTCTGATCGTGCTGGCTGCATATCTCTTCTCGCTACTCACTACCCTGGTGCCAGCATGGCAGGCCTCGCGTATTTATCCTGCTGATGCCCTGCGCTACGAATGATCGTCGTGTGCTGGGTCCCAAAAGAGGGGCCAGACCGGTATTCACCGGGTCTGGCCAGAGGAAGTGTGGAGAAGAGACTGGGAGGGATCAGTTCTTAACACTGGGTAGGAACAGGCAGCTATTGGACCCCTGACGACACGTCTGGCCGTCTGCAGGAATCACTGGGTCGGTCGGTGTCGGCGATGGCGTGATACCGGGCAACGGTGCCGGCGTCGCCGTCGGCTCAAACTCGAAATCATAGAACGCCATGCCCAACTTGAATGGAATCGTATCCATGTTCTCGCGGCGAGCGTGGTACCACAAGTAACGCCGTCCCTGCGCATCTTCGGCTACGGTTGGATAGAAAACGCGCTCGGCGTCCCAATTCCCCAGGCTTTCACCGACCATAATGGGACTGGCTCCGTCCTTCTGCCAGTGGATCCCATCCGTCGAGGTGGCATGGCCGACGCCTGTGTATGTCTTGTGCCCGTCGCTGCCCTGATACCACATGTGAAGGGTGCCCTGGCTGTCGACGAGGATTGCTGGTGACACCGTTTCTCCTTCGTCCCATGCGCCCTCTGCTCCAATGCTCAGCACTGGTTCGTTGCGGACTCGCTCCCAGTGAATACCATCGTTTGAAATCGCATAGCCAATCTGGTTGCTGGCAATGCTGCCATTGCCAGCGTACCACATATGGAACTTGCCGTCTTTTTTGATGACTTCCGGTGAGAGCACACTGTAGCCGTCAAAGCTCTCTGCATAACCAGAAGAATCGAAGACCCAGCGGTCGCCGTACTTGGTCCAGTTTATGCCATCTGGGGATGTGGCATAGCCAATCGCATAGCCACCGTTGTAGATGGAGACGCCTGCATACCACATCTTCCACGTATTGTCGTCCGGATCGTAGAGCACGCTAGGGGCATTGATGCGATCGTGGTCCCATTCGCCGAAGTCGCTCACGACGAGAACCGGATTCCCTTCGTACTTAGCCCAGGTCATTCCATCCTTTGATGTTGCAAGGCCAATATTTTTTTCGTTCAGGTTATAGGAAGTGCCCGAGTACCACATGTAAAACTCATCGTTGCTGGGATCGGTGTCGTTGTGATTCCAGAACATGACTTCTGTTGAGTAGATGTTGAAATCATCCCAGCCAGCCGGTTGGCCATAGAACAGGATCGGATTGCCATCATATTTGTTCCACACTGCACCTGTGGCGGATAACACAATCGTTGCCGGAATGGTGAGCAGCATCAGCGTGATGCCAATAGCGATACAGACGCGTTTCATTGACTTCCTCCGCAGGTTACGGGTTTTGCGATGTGGCTGCAGTCGAGTGCCTTGCGACCAGTCTCTGCTGCGCCTACCCTCAAGGGTAACATGCAGCACGCTGTGAATCAGCGTCGGATTGTCTGGAAAAGGAGGCTGCAATGCGGGACGATTGACGGATGGGGAACACGCCAAAAAAGGGGAAACGTCTGTAAAGATCGCCAGGATGAGTCAGGAGCAACCGGCGAGGCGGGCAGGACTCTGGATGCATTTGCAGAGCCCCACCCCAAAAGCATACAGGAAGTACTCAAGGCTGCGCTGGAGCATCGCCAGGCTTGCATTCGCCGCGCAAGAAGGCCCATTCCTCGCATTCGCTGCCGTCGGCAAAGGTGCAGACGCCATACTCGCCGCCTTGTGTATCGTTGCGGATGGCGAGCGTTCCGCCGTTCTCGCTGCAGTAGGCCGACGCTGGATTGGCCATACCCATGCTCTGCTCGCCGGCGAACTGACCAGGCTTGCATTCGCCACGGAAGAAGGCCCATTCCTCGCATTCGCTGCCGTCGGCAAAGGTGCAGACGCCATACTCGCCGCCTTGTGTATCCTTGCGGATGGCGAGCGTTCCGCCGTTCTCACTGCAGTAGACCGACGCTGGATTGGCCATACCCATGCTCTGCTCGCCGGCGGACTGACCAGGCTTGCACTCGCCGCGCAAGAAGGCCCATTCCTCGCATTCGCTGCCGTCGGCAAAGGTGCAGACGCCATACTCGCTGCCTTGTGTATCCTTGCGGATGGCGAGCGTTCCGCCGTTCTCGCTGCAGTAGACCGACGCCGGATTCGGCATGGTGGCAGCTGGCTGCGCTGACGGGGTGATGGGCGCGCACGCACTCAAGAGCAGGATGACTATAAGAATAAACCAGAATCTGTGTTTCATAGAGCATTCCTTTCGCCGGTCTTCGCCGGTAGCGATACAGTGAATCTAGGGTCGGCAGAATTGTGTGCCGTCCCATCGGTTGACCAATCAATCATCAGACACGAGTGGGAGGAAGAGCACCGGTGGTACAACAGTGACGGCAATATTTCGTATAGATGAAAAGTTGCTTGCCTGGTCGCGCGCTTGAATTTCGACGCTGTAGAGACCAAATTGCTCGGGTAAGGAGATCGTGTAGGGGGCGTCTGGGACGATCCAATCGTTCCAGACGCTCGCGGCGATGTGCCAACGCACTGCAGCAGTATCTGTCGTAAGGACAAGCGGTAGGTTGACGGTAGGCAGGCTAAGAATCGAATCGTCGTGCGCAAGGGTTATTTCTGGTGCCACTGTGTCGAGCGTAATGGTCGCGGTGGCGACCTGCGAGTGTGTACGGCGCCGGTCGCGCGCCTGTGCGTAGATCGTCTTGATCCCGTCGCCAGCCGGAAGTAACCAAGTTGCCTGTGTCGGCACGGCCGTCCATCCGATACCTGAAAATGCCGCTGTGCCGGCGCTGCGCCATGCATCTACCCCGCTACCCGTGTCACTTGTTACAATCGTCATGTCCACAGAAAGAGTATTTGTATAGCCATTTCCGGGTATCTGCAAATCGAGGTTTGGCGAAACGCTGTCTTCCGCTGTGATCCGTAGGGTGTAGATCGTTGTACAGCCTGCATCTTCTTGCCCGCTCACCTCGACCCAGTGGATGCCCTCGGCGGACGCTGTCCAGGTCACGACGCCTGGTTCGGCAACTGTTGGCGTGGCGCTGATCGTTGCCAGTGGCGTAATTGGTTCTGCTGCAAACAGGCTGGCCTGTACTGTTGATTTGCTGCTGACTTCGAGACTGTAGGTGACACCGGGCCTTGCAGAAAACGCAAACCAGTCGCGGTCGTTTGATATATGACGGTTGCCGCTCGATGGGGTGCCGTCGACTGTGATCGTGCGGGCTTGGGACAGTGTATCGTCCGGCTCGCTGCTGTCGGCGGCGGCTGAGCAGAGCGGCAACGACAGAGGGTGACTCGACGCTGTCAATGTGTAGGGTGCGGTCGGGGTGCTCCCTGACGGTTCGTGTGCCGATACGCCGAGCACGTATCGCCCAGAAGTCGGCAGGGTGTAACTCAACAGTGCATTCAACTGTCCATGCTATCGTCGACGGTGAGGAGGGGTGTCGTGACGCCAAGTGCGTATAGTGATAATTCGGGATCGACTGTGTCCGGAGCCGCTTCTACGGCCGCCCAGATTGTCTGACCAGCGTTGCCGTCAACGGTGTAGAGATCGCGGTCACCCATCGGGCACAGATGTCCGCTCATTGGACTCCCGATTATCAGCGGTGTGGCAGAGTCGGTATTGTCGTTCCATTCGTTGGTTGCCCCGCACGCTGCTAGATTCAGCAGCCACGTTGCCGCTGCGTTTGCTGGCCGTCCCAGGGTATCGACGCCAGTGTACTGCAGCGTTGCCAGCACTGTTGTAAACCCTTGTCTCCACGCCCGGGCAACTGCATCTGCTGGCACAGTCAACTCGTCAACCCAATCCAGGTTGCCGTTGGCGCTCAGCCTAATGTCGGTAAAGCCATCCGGCGTCGCAAATTCGGGGAGCGCTGTGCCGGGACTTGTTTCCAGGTGCAGGCTGCGTACGTTGAGGTGCACGCCAACTGTTGCAGTCGTGTGCAGTGTCACGGTGACAATCTGGCTAGGGCCTGCCACCAATGTAAGCGTAACAGGCGCAGGTTCCGCTTCGACGATGGTGGGCAACAGCTCGCATGCAGCGCTCTGGTAGATGGAGAGCGACGAAATCTGGCCAGCAAGGGATGTGGTGCTGTTGTCGAAGTGC
>CAIRNL010000422.1 GCA_903879975.1 uncultured Chloroflexota bacterium
AGACGCTGGCAGCCAATGCCGACCTGATCCGTGAGGTGAATTTCTTCTGGTATGAACTGGGCGGCGATGGCCAGATTGTTGGAGGCGTCAAGAGCCAGGCTGCCCTCGATCAGGCACGTGCGCTCGGCCTACGCGTCGTGCCGTCCATCGTCAACCGTGGCTTCAGCCGTGATGCTGTGCTGGCTGCCATCGGCACGGCTGAGACGCGCCAGGCGCACATCGACGCCATCGTCGCGCTGGTGCAGAGCAATGGCTACGACGGCATCGACATCGACTACGAGAGCCTCAACGCCGAGGATCGCGAACCCTTCACGCAATTCATCGAAGAACTGGCCGTAGCCCTGCACGCCGAGGGCAAGCTGCTCTCGATTGCCGTGCACGCCAAGACTGACGATGCCGGCACGTGGAACGGTCCAGCCGCACAGGATTGGCTGCGCCTCGGCGCTGCCGTCGATGCATTCAAGATCATGACCTACGACTATCACTACGGCGCCAGCGCGGCTGGCCCCATCGCCCCTCTGTCGTGGATCGACGCTGTGCTCACCTATGCCGCCACGGTCGTCCCGCCGGCAAAAACCTATGCCGGGATTCACTTCTACGGCTATGAGTGGGTCGGTGCGTCCGGCACGGGTATCGAATGGCGGGAAGCAGTGAAGAGGGCGCGTCAGCAGGGTGTCACAGCACAGCGCGACGAGTCAGGCGAGGCGTGGTTCACCTATGGTGAGGGCCGCTTCACTGTGTACTACGCGGATGCCGAAAATCTGCGCGTCAAGCTGGCTGCCCTGAGCGCTACTCACCGCGACCTTGCCGGGATTGCCATCTGGCGCCTCGGCGGCGAAGATCCGGAAAACTGGGCGGCGATCCGGGCGTGGGCGACAGGATATGGTCAATGAGCAACGGCATCGAAGGCCGGCTTCAGCGCCGGATAGAGACTGCGATATACCTCATACTGCTGTGCGTAGCGTGCCACTGCGGGCGATTGTGGCAGCGTGCTGCCGGTGACGTGGATCGTACGGCGCGTGGCTGCGTCGACGTCTGGCCAAATTCCGGCGCCCACCCCTGCCAGCAGAGCCGCTCCATAGGCAGCGCCCTCCGTCGTGTTGACGGTGACCAGTTCGGCAGCAAAGACATCGGCCAGGATCTGGCGCCACAGCGGGCTCTTGGCGCCGCCGCCAGCCACGCGCACCTGGCGCACATCCACCTGTCCCGCTGATTTGATCAGCTCGAAACTGTCACGCAGGCCGAAGGCGACGCCTTCCAGCACGGCGCGCGTCAGGTGCGGCAGGCTGTGGCGCACGGTCAGCCCCACAAAGGCGCCGCGGGCCAGCGGATCCGGGTAGGGGGTGCGTTCACCGGTGAGATAGGGCAGATAGAGGAGCCCGTCACATCCCGCTACAACATCCGCTGCCGGTGTCAGCAGGTCATCGAAGCTGATGCCTGGTGCAAAGGTATCGCGATACCAGCGCAGGCTGCCCGCTGCCGAGAGCATGACGCCCATCAGGTGCCAGCGTCCCGGCACCGAGTGGCAGAAGGCGTGCAGCCGTCCGTCGGGTTCCACGAAAGGGCCGTCTGTCGTTGCAAAGACCACGCCCGAGGTGCCCAGCGCCAGGGAAACGATGCCGCTCTGTACGGCGCCGACGCCCACTGCCCCGGCGGCCTGATCGCCGCCGCCGGCGATGACCGGCAGCCCCAGCGGCAGGCCGGTGGCGGTGGCTGCATCCTGAGACAGATACCCGGTGACCGCAGGCCCTTCGTGCGAGGTTGGCAGCATCTCCGGTGCAATCTCGAGTGTAGCCAGCACCTCCGGCGACCAGGTGCGCTTCTGCAGGTCAAAGAGAATTGTACCCGCACCGTCTGCCACATCGCACGCATAGGCGCCAGTCAGCTTGTAGCGTACGTAATCTTTGGGCAGCAGGATGTGGCGTGCGCGCTGCCAGATTTCTGGCTCGTTCTGTTGCACCCACAAAATCTTAGGGGCGGTGAAGCCGGTCAGTGCATCGTTCCCGGTGATCGCCACGAGCCGTGACTTACCCAGTCGCCGGCGAATCTCGTCGCATTGTGGAGCGGTGCGTTGATCGTTCCACAAGATCGCCGGTCGCAACACGTCGCCATTTTCATCCAGTAAGACCAACCCATGCATCTGCCCCGTCAGCCCGATGGCAGCGACTTCCTTGCTGTCGACCCCGGCCTGGGCAAGCACCTGGCGAATACTCTGCACCGTGCCGTGCCACCACAACTCCGGGTTCTGTTCGCTCCATAAGGGGAAGGGTGTCTCAAACGCATATTCGGTCGCAGCGACGGCGACCACCTCTCCCTGGTCGTCGATCAACAGCGCCTTGGTTGCCGTCGTCGACGAGTCGATGCCGATCAGATAATGCATGGAACGCTCCCTGGTGGACCGCTGGCACTGCCTGGGATTGATGGCAGGCAGTGAAGTAGGGTTATTGCAATCGGTGGATGGGCAGTCTGCATGCGCATCCGCCGTATTGCATGGTAGTAGAGCGTGGGGGCGCTGTCAATTTTGGTAACAGCGCTGGAATCTGCCCATGATGGGGAAGGGATGCCCCGTGATTGGCTGTGCAGCAGGGTGGAGGCGAAGGCGGGGCAGTCGAGCGAACGAATCGGGCCGATTGCCCGAGGGGTGCGTCATAGATTGTCGGGTTGGACGAAGAGCCGGCCGAAAACCAGCAACAAGATGAGCGCACCGACAAAGCCGTAGACGAACTCGCCCATGTAGCTCCAATCGGACAGCAGCGGAATCCGCAAGATACCGAAGAGCCAGCGTCCGAAGTAGGCTCCCAGAATTCCGACGAGCACGTTGCCCCCAATGCCCAGTCCTCTGCCGTGCAAGATCAATCCTGCCGACCAGCCGGCGGCGGCGCCGATGCAGATCATCATGAACCAGCTTACCCAGTAGTTCTCCATTTTGCTTCTCTACCCTGAAAAACTCTGCCACCCCTGCCAGCGTCGACGCCTGTCACCCGACCCTCCTTGCGGTCAGCGCTTTTCTGTTCCGAACGCACGTACCGCGCCTACCAGCGCTTTTCTCATCCGATCCGCCTGTCTCAGGACGGCGCATCACGAGGTCGCTCAGCAGGGTTGACAGGTATCTTTCTGTAATGCTACGTCTGGGCTGTTGCAAAGTCAACGGCAGGAAGTCGGAACGGATCGAAGAATTCTCTGTGTGAATTGTTGCAGTCTGTACGGCGATTTGCCAGGTCGCCTCCATCCGTCGCCCCACAAACCAGATTTCGCGAAGATGTCATTTTGCATGCGATAGTGGTTCTCCCGCAATTTGTGTGAAATGAGGTAGCAGCGAATTGCTAGGTATTATCATAGGAGACATCCAGAGAGGAGTTTTCCTATGTTGACAGCGATTTTGTGGCCTGATGACTCTACCTGGCAGTTGATTTGATCCAACTGGACGCGAACAGATTGCATGTGACAACGCATGGCATCCAGACCAGCGCACAGTGTCCAAGTTGCCAGGCGGAAT
>CAIRNL010000423.1 GCA_903879975.1 uncultured Chloroflexota bacterium
AATTCCGGCAAAAACTGCTCAATATCCGCAACCGTCAGATTACATTCTGGCGCAGGACACGTTTCGGTTACAATTCGGCCAGGCATACTCCTTTCTCCTGCCTACTCGCTGGTAGATGGAGAACGATACCATGCCTGTTCATTTCACATCACGTTGGCCCTCCTTGGCCAGGGTTGCGCTGTAATACGAGTGTTCCCGGCGGTCCGGGCGGGGCTGGGTCATAGAGCGCTGCATCCTGTCGCAGCCGGGTCACGATCGTCACGGGTTCCGCCAAGCCCGCACTTGTATAATCATCTGGTGCGCCCAGTCGGTGGGCTGTTTGTGCTGCTGCTTGCGTCCGCCATAGTAGCGTTTCGAAGGCGCCAGTACCGTCAAGAAGGGCAAAGCCCACACGCGCTGTGCCCACGGAATAGGCGCCAGTAGCATCATACACACTCAGCGCAGACCACTCGTCTTCACAAAGAACGACTTGCTCGACCGCACGGCATCCCGATAAATGCCCCGTGCGGCAATCTTGGCACCACGGCGGCGTTCAATGTGGTCGTCGAGGCCGAAGACAATCGGGGCATTTGCAGGCACGAAGACTGTAAGCAGCAAATGCAACAACACACCACTGACTGCGTGACTCGACCAGGTCGCCCGATTCAACACCCGATGGAAATTCTGAAACTGCCGTTCCTGGCTCAAACCCATCACACGCAACGCCGAGGTGACAGTCCGCTTACCAGGCGCCAAGATAGCGCCGACCAGCAGAATTTTGGCCCACTCCCAAACACGTTCGCAAACATAGGTTCAAAATGACGCAACACGTATATAATGGCTGGTAGCAGGGTACGCATGGCGCTTCCTTTCTTAGTCGATTGGTTTGCATCAAGCATAGCCTGCTTTCTTCTTATTGTCTACCAAATGGATAAAGTCGAGCTGAGGTCCATCTGTACTAGCCAGTAAAGGAGTCTGTAGATGGCTACCGGATTGGTTGTTCTTCTGGAAATTGCTGCCGGGCAACGCGACGCGTTTGTTGGCCTGGCCCAGGCGCACGCTGAGCGGTCGATGCGCCTGGAGGATGGCGGCTGCCTCAGCTTTGAGGTCTTCGTTCCTGCTGAGGATACGAACCAGGTCATTCTTGTCGAGAAGTATGTCGATGATGCAACGCTGCAGGCTCACTGGGATTCAGCGCACATGGCGGCCTATGTCGCACAGACCAGCGGGATGATCGTGGGTCGTACGCGCTTCCGCTGTACGGTCTAAAGGGATGGCCGGCGAGAGGATCTACGATCGCTGGTTCGCTGCCCCCCCCAAGAGTGGTGACGGAAAGCGCACGAACCGTGCATCGATGGAGAGGAAACGACAATGAAGGGTATCCGACTGCTGTTGCTCTTTTTTCCAGTGGCCGTTGTTGCCGAGCTACTACACTGGGGTGATCTCATCGTCTTCGCCTCGGCAGCGCTCGCTATCGTTCCCATTGCCGGGCTGCTGGGCGAGGCGACTGAGTCGCTTGCCGAGAAGACCGGCCCGCAGATCGGTGGACTGCTCAATGCCAGCCTGGGCAACGCTGCCGAACTGATCATTACGGTCGTAGCGATCAACGCCGGCAAGATCGCGCTGGTCAAAGCCTCGATTATCGGCTCGATCCTGGGCAACTTGCTCTTTGTTCTGGGGCTGAGCCTGTTGCTCGGCGGGATCAAGCAGGGCACGCAGAAGTTCGACCGCAACCGGGTCTCGATCGACGCCACCCTGGTGATCCTGGCCGCCATCGCGATCAGTATCCCGTCGCTCTTCAATGAGCTGATCGAGCCGAACGTCCAGCGTGTGGAGACCCTCAGCTTGGCGACGGCCGTGGTCGTGCTGGGGATCTACGTGCTCTCGATCCTCTATGCCTTGCGCCAGCCGCAGAACAACCATGTGCACGGCACGGGGATTGAACCGACCCATGCGGGTCCGCGCTGGGGTATCGGCCGCGCGGTGGTGATCATGGGGGTTGCGGTCGCCGGCCTTGCCGTGATGTCCGAGTTCCTGGTTGGCTCGCTGGAAACGGTGACGGCCACCTTCGGGCTGAGCGAGTTTTTTGTGGGTATCATTCTCGTGCCGATCATCGGCAACGTGGCTGAGCATCTGGTTGCGGTGCAGGTGGCGATGAAGAAT
Source organism: uncultured Chloroflexota bacterium (assembly GCA_903879975.1). Lineage (GTDB taxonomy): Bacteria > Chloroflexota > Anaerolineae > Caldilineales > Caldilineaceae > Caldilinea. The sequence goes on from CAIRNL010000423.1 coordinate 2,143, forward strand.
CAGATGGATCTGAGCCTATCGATTGCGCTGGGGTCGAGTCTCCAGATTGCACTTTTCGTGGCGCCGCTGTTGGTCTTCCTCTCGCTCTTCCTGGGCAACCCGATGACGCTCGAGTTCAACCATCCCGAGATTCTTGCTATGGTGGCGGCTTCGATCATCGCTGCGCTCGTCGCCATCGATGGACGATCGAACTGGCTGGAGGGTGCCATGCTGATTGCCGTCTACCTGATTCTCGGCATCGGCTTCTTCTTTCTGCCGGCGATGATCTAAAGTCAAACCAGAAAGGATATCCACGATTACAAGGATTCTGGTCGTTGATGACGACGAAAGAATTGCACGGATGTTGCTTCGTGGGCTGACATTGGAAGGCTATCAGACCGATGTGGCCAACGACGGCACCCAGGCTCTGCGCCTGATTGCACAGCAAGCCTACGATCTAATCGTTCTCGACGTGGTCATGCCCGGAGCTGATGGGATTGAGGTCTGTCGCAGAGTGCGTGCAACGGGCAGTTTGCAGCCGATCTTGCTCCTCACTGCGCTTGATGAAGTTGCGGATCGCGTCATGGGGTTGGACGCCGGCGCCGACGACTATCTGGTCAAGCCATTCGCCTACGAGGAGTTGCTGGCGCGTGTGCGGGCGCTTCTCCGCCGTCGCCCGTCGGGAGAGAGCAGTGTGCTACGATTTGACGATCTTGCGCTGGATGCGATCACCTGGCAGGTGCAGCGAGGAAAGCGCGTCGTTGATCCTCTATCGCCGACTGAGTTTGAGTTATTGGCGCTGTTTCTGCGCCATCCACGCCAAGTTCTTCGCCGCGAGCAAATCCTTGAACAGGTGTGGGGCTATGACTTCGACGGTGAAACCAACGTGCTCGATGTTTATGTGGGGTATCTGAGACGAAAACTGGAGGCTTCCGGCGAACCGCGTCTGATTCATACGGTGCGAGGAGTCGGTTATGTTCTACGTGAATCGTAAGTTCGTCGAACCGCTCCTATCCTCTTGGCGGCGGTCGTCGATTCGAACTCGACTGACAGTACGTTATATTGCAGTTTTGGGCGTCGTATTGTTGATCTATGCGGTGCTTGTCAACGTCCTGTTGGTCTGGAACACACAGAATCTGATCGACCAAGAATTGATCCGCGAAGCGCAAAAAGTGCACCAACTGACGGATGCACACGACAGCACTGCGTTCGATAGACAATCCGCTGTGCTCTCCGATCTCAGTCAGACGCTTTCACCGGATGTTCTGGTGCAGGTGATCGGGCTGGATGGCCAGATACTCGGCTACTCTGGCCGCGCAGGGTCCTTGCTGTTCCCTCTCGACCCCCAGATGCTGACTGAGACATTGAATGGCCAGTCGCACTTTGTCACTTTTGAGCACCAGGGTATCTGGCTGCGCGCCCATCTTTCGCCGCTGACATCTGGCGATCAGGTCATTGGATTGCTGTGGGTGGCACGTTCGTTGGAGACGCTGGGTGCGGCGCTCGACTGGCTGCAGATCATCCTGGCCGGTGCTGCTGTTCTGGCGCTGCTGGTAGTGGGCGTCTGGGGCAGGCAGTTGGCGCTCAGAGCGTTTCGTCCGGTCGATGACATGACCTTGACCGCCCAAAGCATCGGCCAGACACAGGATTTTGGTCGCCGCGTGATGTATAGTGGTGCGCCCGACGAATTAGGGCGGCTCGCCGATACTTTCAACTCCATGTTGTCAAGCCTCCAGGCTGCCTATGAACGCACTGAGAATTTGCTGGCTGCACAGCGCCGTTTTGTCGCAGATGCTTCGCATGAACTGCGGACGCCGCTGACCAGTCTGCGCGGAAATGTCGGTGTTCTGAGGCACCTGCTCGCTAAACAGCCCGCTGCGCCGGAGGGGAGCAGCGACATACTGAACGACATGGAGCATGAACTGGCGCGGCTCAGTCGGCTTGTGGATGGGTTGTTGGTTCTAGCACGCGCCGATGCCGGCCAACATATCGTCAAGATGCCAGTGGATTTGAGCGAAACGGTGCAGTCGGTGTTTCGCCAATTCCAGAGTCACACGACGCAACAGACGCTCTCCTTAGAGTGCCAGGACGGGCTGAGGATACCAGGCAGCGCCGATCATCTGATCCAGCTGACGCGTATCTTGTTGGACAATGCCGTCGCCTACACGCCTGCCGGCGGTCAGGTGCGTGTCGTGTTGAGGCGCAAAGACGGCAAAGCGGAACTGAGTGTTGTCGATACTGGCATCGGCATCAGCGTCGACGATCTACCGAACATTTTCGCACGTTTTTATCGGGGTCGCGCTGCGAGAGGACTCCGAGCAGACGGAGCAGGTCTCGGCCTGGCGATTGCCGCATGGATTGTCGCCGAACATAGGGGTGATATTTCTGCCAGCAGTGAGTTGGGAAAGGGCAGTTCCTTCACGATTCATTTGCCTACAACTTTGCCGTCCGATGGTGGCGGCGGCAACACGACAACACATCGCGTGTAGTCGTGCTACCACCGCGCCCGCACACTACGCACCCTCATCAGCGCATCCCGAATTCTTCGATGACGATTTCGGGGCGCCGAATGCCCTGGGCGCGCAACTGTGAGCGCAACGCGTCCATCATCGATTGGGGGCCACAGAGCAGAAAAGTTGCGCGGGCGAAGCGTTCGGCACCGACAGTAGCTGCGATGTGCTCGGCGGTAAGTCGCCCCTGGTCTGCAGTGACGTGCAGATGGAAGTCCAGGTGCGGCAATTGCACACGTGCCAGCTCGATTTCTTCCAGGTAAAGGGCGTCTTCCGCCTGAGCAACCGTCCAGAAGAAGTCAATGCGGCGGTTGAGGTTTCGCTCTCGATGCTGCTCGTGCTGGAGCATGTCGAGGAAAGGCGTCACACCGATGCCACCCGCCACCCAAACCATGTTAGTGGCGTCGCCATAGGCGTGGCCAAAGCTGCCGTACGGTCCCCACACAGCAACCTTATCGCCGGGTTGTGCGTGCACCAGCGAGCGGGTGTAGTCGCCCAACGCTTTGACGGAAATGCGCAGCGTATGTGCATCCGGCCGCCCAGAGAGCGAGAAGGGGTGCACTTCGGGTGCAATGCGCCCTGATGTCTCCGGCAGGGCGATAAAGATGAACTGCCCCGCTTGCGACACAACCGGCCGCTCCAGCGCAATCATCAGTTCGGTGAGGTTGCCCTTGCGGTTCACAGCGGTGAGTTGTCCTTTGATGCGCGTCCCACGCGTTGGATACCAAAGCAGGGTGTAAAGCCAGGCGTATGAACCCATCGCCGTCAATGCGATCATGTACCAATCCCCCTGTAAGAGGATGGCGTGTAGGCCGCCTAACACGTAGGGAACGCCCATCCATTTGTGGCTGGCGAACCAAGCTTGATAGGAGAGCTTGACCCAAATCGTCAGTACGACGAGGGACACCAGCAGAAGTAACCCCACAACGCCGGTCGTATAGCCCCAATCCACGCCGGGCAGCAGATAAGTCGTCAGCAGCGCCTGATCTGGGCTTGCCTGCAGGATGAGGATGCCGCCGTGCAATATGAGGAGCGTCAGTGCCAGGCGTCCAGCAAAGTTGTGTGCCCGGTACACTTTGTCCAGCCCGCCAAAGAGCCATTCGACCCAGCGCCAGCGTGTCGCCAGCACAAAGTTCAGGCCAAAATAGATCGTGCCCCAGAAGCCCAGAGACGTACCCAGTTCATAGAGCGGGTCCTCTTTCAGGCCGCCACCCAGCAGAACGCCTCCTGCGATGCGATAGTCGAGAGCCATCCAGCCGGTAACGAACGAGGTGAGCAGCACATATAGGGCCAGCCCATTCAGCAACAACACGCCCACAGGATAGACGCGTACCCAGCGGCGTATGTGGCGATTGCGCAGACCTATGAGACTTGGTGACGGAATCATTGAGCATCTCCTGCTCCGAAACGATATTGATTGTTATACTCACTATCGCGTGCCCTTTTGTGGTGACTCTGTGACCAGATTAAGATCATCCTAAGAATGGTGGGGTGACCTTCCTGCAGGTGTACTCGTCTTCCAGGGGCAAGGTGGGTCACACGGTCATCTTGCCGAGCCGTTTCATCAGGCTGGCAGATTGACTCGCCACTGCTGCGCGCACCTCATCAAACAGGACAATCCCACGCCCTCCCGTTTCGTAGGGACCCATGACCTTCCCATCGGGTGCGCTTGCCCGGCGCCCCAGGGTCTGCTATCCTATGCATCGGATCGCCGTCGTTGCGTCCTCATCGTGGCGGCGTCAGCGCACTGTGCGACGCCGATCACGTGATCTACCTGCTGGATTGGACACTATGTTTGCTCGAATCAACTGGCGTCACTTTGACTGGCTGCTGCTCTGGGTCGTACTCATCTTGTGTGGTTTCGGCGTGGCGATGATCTACAGTGCCACGCACAATTCACCGGATCTGGCCGATTACTGGAGGCGACAGGTCAACTTTGTCGGCATTGGCCTGGTTGCGCTCTTTTTCGTCGCCCTGCTCGACTATCGCCAGCTATCGTTGTTGGCTGTGCCGTCTTTCCTGATTTTTATCGTCCTGCTGGTCGTCGTCTACTTCTTTGGCGACACGCAGGGCTCCGGTTCGCAGAGCTGGATCGCAGTCGGCGGCACATTGGTGCAGCCAACGGAAGCCGGCAAGTTCCTCATCATCATCTTCCTCTCGTGGTACTTGAGCTGGTTCCGCGCCAGCATGCAAAAATTACCCTACCTGATCATGGCCCTGGTGCTGCTCTTCATGCCGCTCATTCTCGTCTACATCCAGCCCGACTTCGGCATGACCATCACCTACGCCTTCCTGGGGGGCGCGCTGATCCTAGCGGCTGGGGTACGCTACCGCCATTTGCTCATCCTGGGTACAGCGGCGTTGGCCATCGTGCCGCTCCTGGCGTCGACACTCCAGGGCTACATGCTGGCACGCATCTGCATCTTCTTGCCCATCGACGAAGCCACTGGCCAGATCAGCGCACCCCTGCTGGGCTTCCTGCGCACAACCTTCTCCAGCCTGCCTAGCGAGTGCGTGCAGCCGGCAGCGAACACAGCAGCCTCCTACAACGTGGACCAGGCGCTCATTGCCGTCGGCAACGGCGGCTTGACCGGCATGGGCTGGGTGCAGGGAACGCAAAACCAACTGCACTTCCTGCGCGTGCGCCACACCGACTTCATCTTCAGCGTGATTGCCGAGGAGCTTGGGCTGATCGGCGCATCTCTGATTCTGCTGTTGCTTTTGTTCGTGATCTGGCGCGTGCTGAACATCGCCGATCGCGCCCAGGACCCATTCGGCAGGCTGCTGGCAACCGGTGTCGCCGCACTGGTCTTTTTTCAAGTGGTCATCAACGTGGGCATGAATCTGAAAGTCATGCCCGTCACAGGCCTGACCTTGCCGTTCATCAGCTATGGGGGCAGTTCGCTGGTATCGATGTTATTCGCAATCGGACTGGCAGAGAGCGTGGCCATGCGCCACCGCAAGATCGAATTTTTCTAACATCGCTGCGCCCAGGAGCGCCACCAGGGGGCACCCTTCCCGCATGCCCTTTACTTGGATCGACCCAGCACACAGGAAGGGGCAGGGCACATGTGGAAGGTGTCCTGCCCCTTCAGCCGTCGCCATCCTTGCCAGGCGCAGGAAGAGTGGTTTCCGCGTCCAACATCCCGCCAGCCTCGCAGGGTGCGCCGGCCTCCCATCTCAGACATTCCGACTCCAATCCAAGACCCCGGCATCACAGCGGGCGACACGCAACCAGGAGCTGCCCGCTTACAGCTTGTCTCCGTACTGATCGCGCACATTGTCGAACAATTCGCCCGCATCGACCGTGCCGTCGAACTGGCGAAGATGGATTCTGCCCTGGTCGTCGGCGTACGCAACCTCACGGATCTTTGCCCCAGCCCGCGCTATCAAGTACATACCGTACAAAATGCTGTTTGCGACCTGGACGCTGGCCATCGATCGCGGGGACGCAGCAGCCTCCGCGCCCAAAGCACGGATCGGCTCTTCCAACTCCGGAAAATTCCACGCTGCAGAGAGCACGATCAGCGCTGCGTTTTCAGCGTACCGAGCGTCGCCCTCCAATTGATAGAGCATCGTGTCCACAGCACCGGCGTCCCGCGCATTGGCCATCAGATCGCGATACATCTCCTCATGGGTCATACCACCCGCCAGATCATGCATGAGATCTGCACAAATCTGGATTACCCTCTCTGCATCGACCTGGTGCTCGACCAGCACATCAACAAGTCCAGCCATGCGCGCCATGAATTGTCTCCTGTTCGTACGTATAGACGCCCAGCGTCCTATTGGATAGATGAATCTGCAACCAACTTGCTTGAAAGAATACTCGCCAACCCTTCTCCAGTCAATACAAATGGCGGTCCGCGAAAGACGCCGCCGATAGAACAGACGCTGCATTGCACCCATAACTCCTTCGATTGAAGAGTATGCAGCTCGATTTGCAACAAAGCTAAATAGGAACATTGCTCCCAAAAGTGCCAAAGGTAAGGTAATGAAAG
>CAIRNL010000424.1 GCA_903879975.1 uncultured Chloroflexota bacterium
CCCACTTGCGATCACGCCGTGCACAGCGCTCAACGCTTGTAACCGCTTGAGCACCTCCATCTCGAGTGCTGGCTCGCAGATCAGGTGCACATTGGGTCCGGCATCAATCGTGAAATAAACGGGCAGGCCATCTGCTGCGCGCCAGCGCCGCACTGCATGAATGACCTCCAGCGTGCCCGGTTGCCAGTAAAAGAGACTTGGCCGGCTTGTCATCATCACGGCGTGCATGGCCAGGGCATCTTGCTCGATGATCTCCCCGAGCTGCTGAAGGTTGCGCAGGGCAATCGCATCGCGCACCACCTGCAACATACCGTGGACACTGCCGACGCGTGCGGCATTGAACGGGCTGCTGGCCGCCATGCCGTGGCCGTTCTGGCTGCTCACAGATTTCTCGGCTGTGCTGATCACCGCCACGATATCGCGCAGTGCCCAGTGGCCGGCTGGGTACAGTTGCCGGGCAACGCTGCTGGCGTCGTCATGGCCCTGTTCCCACTCTACATACCCGCCGAAGAGGCTGCGGCTGGCTGACCCGCTGCCGCAGCGCGCAATGGCAGAGAGCCGTGTCGCATCGAAGGGCAGGTCCAATGCCGCAGAGGCTGCAACAGTCAGCGCGGCAAAGGCGCTCGCCGAGGATGCTATGCCCGAAGCCATGGGAAAGTTGTTGTGGCTCACGACCTGTGCCCACGTGTGTGGGGCGCCCGCCAGATGGCGGATTAGGTTCAGGTGCTCTGTGACACGCTCTGCCTTCTTCCCCGTTGCTGCTTCACCGTCAATCGTGATCTGGTCTGCGTCGAGCCGCCCGGCGATGTCCCATGCCACGGTCGTGGTGGTATGCAGACTGCCGAGCGTCATGCTGATCGAGTTGGTGAGCGGCAGATTGATGTGTGCATCGGCGACGCCCCAGTACTTGATGAATGCGATGTTGCTGCCGGCGCGTGCGGTCGCAAGAGATTCCTGTTTCGGTGCGCAGTACATAGGTGATGTCCTGGTGTGGCTGTGGTCTGGCCCGTCGGGCGGGACAGCCAACAGTTGTGCGGATCGCTGTGCCGGCAGCTCAGCCCGGATCCCGGGCGATCCATTCCTCAAAACGGCGAATCAGGTCGTCAAGCAATTCGTCGTGCGCGGCAAAAACGATGTCGACACCGTCGTCGGTCGCAGTAATCTCAGCCACCCAGCCGATGCCCTCGACGCGGCGCAGTTTTTCTTCCACGCCGCCGCCCAGGCGCTTTAGATACGTTTCTGCCTGCAATGCGGTGATGCCGGGATAGGACAGCGTCTCGCGTTCGTACTCACTGGCACTCTGGTATTCGGAATAGCGCTCGTCACGGCTGTCGCCAAAGGATGATGTGCTGATTGGCATGGCTCTTGCTTTCGTCCTACGCTACGGTAGCCCACGATGGGGCTTCATGTTCGATTTCGCAAGGAGTATACCATGCGCAGCGGTGAAGGGCAGAAGAACAACTGATTATGAAGTGGGTAGCAGTAAGAACGGGATTTCCATTTCCTGTGCAGTGAGTCCGCCGTGATTGCCCCAGTAGCGCTGGCGGAAGCGTCCGTCGCCAAACCAATAGATGCCGTTTCCTGCGTACGGCAGGACGACCAGGTTGCCGATGCGCGCGTGTAGCTCCTTCGCGATAGCGCCCGGCCCGAAA
>CAIRNL010000425.1 GCA_903879975.1 uncultured Chloroflexota bacterium
GCTCAGCTGATTCTGGGCTGTGTGCCATTGCTGGTTGTCGCCGGCCTCCTCGAAGGTTTTCTCAGCCCGTCCGCTGCACCCTGGTGGATCAAGGCCACGACCGGCCTCGCCAGCGGGATCCTGCTCTATGCCTACTGGCTGGGTGCCGGGCGCGGGGCGTCCGGTGCCGGCACAGAACACAACGTACGATGAAGACAAGATTCTACGAACGCACCGCCTACCAGCTTTCCGACCATCCCGTGCCCAGTTGCTTTCTGCGCCTGGACGACCTCTTCGATCGGCGCTTTGCCACCTACGAGGAAGCCTACAACAACCCCTGTGTCATCATGGCCGAGAGCCTCTGTGCGCGTATGGCCGATGTGGAAATGTACGCCTTCCTGATCGAGGATGCCCGCAAACGCCACACCGTCGATCCCAAGGCGGAAGAGAAAGCGGCGATCCTGACCCGCTCCTTCCTCGTCGGCTACCTGGGTGCAGGGCGCGCCCTGCTCGATGTGGGCGCCTCGATTCTCAGCGGCCTCTATGCGCTGCCGATGACCGGCGCCGAAATGACCTTTGCCAACGGCGATTTCTGGCACCAATTCGTTGCGCGGGCGCCCAACGTCCACCGGCGCTACCACCCGCTCCGCCTCTTCATCACCGAATTTCTGCGCTGGACGACGGAGAGCGCCCACCGGATTCCACCCATCGTGGTCATCGAAACCCAATTCGGCAAGTACGCGCCGCGTGATACGCGCCTGCAAGTCTTCGACGACCCACCATTGACGCTGCCGCAGATGAGCGATGCTACGCTGCACATGCGCTGGATCGACCCGTTGGCCCTGCACGATCGCTGGAAACCCAACTTCATGCTCCTGTGCGACAAACTCGCAGTCGATCTCGAAAAGACGTTGGAGAAGCCTGAGAGATGATCGCTTGACGACGTGCAGATCCATGTTAAGATTTCAACATGACTAACACGAAAGCGTTAGAAGACAACAAGATTTTAACGTCAGCACATGAGGATTACCTCAAGGCGATCTATCTGTTGGCTGCGCGCGGCGTGGAAGTGTCGAACTCAGCGTTGGCCGGCCAACTGGGCGTTGCGCCAGCCTCGGCGACCAACATGGTCAAGAAGCTGAGCGAACTCGGTCTTGTGTGCTATGAGCCCTACCAGAACATTTCCCTTACTGAGGGCGGTGAGCTGGTTGCGCTGGAAGTGCTGCGCCACCATCGGCTGCTGGAATTGTATCTGCACGACAAGCTGCACTTGCCGTGGGAACAGGTGCACGAGGAGGCAGAGCGGCTGGAACATGTGCTCAGCGAGGTGCTCGAAGATGCCATCGCCGCTGCGCTGGGTGACCCGACGGTCGACCCGCACGGCGATCCGATCCCGACGAAGGATGGCAAAGTCGAAGCAGTGAGCGGCGTACCGTTGAGTATTGCCGAACTTCGCCAGCCATATGCGGTAGTGCGCGTACTCCTACAAGACCCAGAACGCCTCATTTACCTAGGGTCAATGAAGCTTTACCCCAACAGCGAGGTCACAGTGCTCAAGCGTGCACCGTTTGCTGGCCCTCTGCTTATCGAGGTGGATGGCGAGCACCATGCGCTGGCCCACGATCTGGCGGAATTCATCATCGTTCGCTGACGAGTACTACCGCCTTAGCAGAAGGCTACCCATCTTGTTCAAAATCGGCGATTTCTCCCGTCTGGCCCAGATTTCGGTGCGCATGTTGCGTCACTACGACATGCTGGGACTGCTGACACCAAACCATATCGACAGGTTTACCGGGTACCGCTACTACACCATCGACCAATTGCCCCGACTGAACCGCATTCTGGCCCTCAACGGCCTGGGCCTCACCCTGCAGGAGATCGCTGACCTGCTTGGGGGTGGTACCGAGATACCGCTCGACCATTTGCGCGGCATGCTGCTCCTGCGCCAGAAGGAGTTGGAACGGGAGTTGGCCGAAAAGCGCTGGCAACTGGCGAGCGTCGAGGCGCGCCTGCAGCAGATCGAACATGAGAACAACCCTAATCCCTACGAAGTGGTCGTTAAGACGCTGGGGCCGTTGCCGGTAGCATCCATCCGACTGATCTCGCCGACGGTGCAGGAAGTGGGATCTTACTGCAATGCTCTCCATGGCCAACTTTACCGCCGCCTGCGCCAATACGGCATCGAGACCATTGCGCCTGAGGTGACTTTCTACCACCACAACGAATACGTCGAGGTCGACATCGACATAGAGGTCGCTACGGCCATCAGTGATGCAGCCTTAGCTGCTGCGCCTGTCGTCGACGCAGTTCAGTTTCATGAAGTTCCTGGCTGCGAATTGGCTGCGACCCTGATCTTCGAGGGTGCGTTCGAGGAAGTAGTGGCAGCGATCCAGTCCCTGTTGCGCTGGATCGGGCTGCACAACCATGTACCCGCTGGTCCCCTGCGCGAGCTCCATCTTTCTGGCCCAGTGCAGGAAAATGGCGGCCAACATGCCGTCAACGTCATTGAGCTGCAGATGCCTATCGAGCCGATAGCCGGGCAGTAGCCCTTCGCTGTCTCTGCAGAGAACTTACCAATCTCCCCAAATTCAGTCATCCACAATTCTCGCCGTAGTGGCGACTTCAGCTGTTACCTCTATCTGGAATGGCTGAA
>CAIRNL010000426.1 GCA_903879975.1 uncultured Chloroflexota bacterium
CCCGGAAAACAGAAGGTGCGCTCGTCAGGCAGCATGGCCAGAAACGCAGACTGCTGGGGGGTGATATTCGCCACCAGCCAGTGCAATTGGCCCCAGCGCTCGGCGTCCGCACTTCCCGGAACTGCGCGCTCCGTGCCGTGATCGAGCAGATAGAACTCGTGATTACCGCGCACGATGGCCCAATTCGTGGCACGCAGACAGTCGACAACCTCGGCGCTGAAGGGGACGCCATTGATCAGATCACCGTTGACAGCCACGCAGTCGGGCTGAATCTGCTCAAGAGTCGTCAGCACTGCCTGCAGCGCAGGCAGATTGCCGTGAATATCCGCTAGAATCGCAAGACGCATAGTCAATTGCCCAGGATGCTACGAGCGATGATCAGCCGTTGAATCTCACCGGTGCCCTCACCGATGGACATGAGTGCGCAGCGCAGTGAGTGCGTACAATCGACCTCACATTCACAGCTGTCGCCATCGCCGCCGTGAATCTGAATCAAGTTGCAGGGCATGTGCTCGTTCATCTCAGCAGCAAAGAGCCAGGCGATGCCGGCTTTTTGTGGCGAAGGGCCAGCCCCAATCTTTGAGGTATGCTGCATAGTAGAGCATAAGGCGTGCGGCCTGCAATTCGGTGGCGGCGTCGGCGAGCATGAAGTTGGCAGCGGCATACCCAGTGCTGGGTGGAGAGAAGAGATCGCAACGCGGGTCAGCAGTTTGACGCACATGCCGCCACGCACTACCATATTGCCACCATTATCATCCAATACCCTTAGCATCTGACGGTGCACCCATGAAGGGCACGGTCGTTGATTTCAACGATAGCAAGGGCTACGGATTCATCCAGTCTGACGATCAGCAAGAGCAGGTTTTCGTCCGCGCTACTGCCGTCACGAACCGCACCCGCCTGGCCGACGGACAACGGGTCACATTCGATGTCGTACGGTCCGACCAAGGTGCGCAGGCAGCTAACGTCGTCATCGACCGGGAAGGAGCACTCATGCCCGACCACAACAGAGCGGCACAGTCACCCTACTCACGCTTTGGCATTGTTGCGGCTGCCATGACGGCCGGCATCATGCTGGCCCTCATCGGCTTGCTTGGCTGGTCATGGCTTGGATCGTATCTCATCGGCGTCAACGTAGCAACCTGTTTACTCTACGGCTACGACAAGTGGGCGGCCGGGAACAATGCGTTGCGCGTGCCCGAACGCGTGCTGCACGGCGCCGAACTCTTTGGCGGAACGCCAGCCGGATTTATCAGCCAGCGCGTCTTTCACCACAAGTCACGCAAAGGCAGCTATCAGCGCCAGTTTTGGTTGATCGTCGTCGTACAGGCAATTGCCGTCGCTACGCTCATTTTTCTGGGTCTGGCCTGATGTCAGGTGTGCAGTCTCTCCAGCATCTGCCGGTGCTGCTCTGTTGCCCGTTTGTGTTTCTATACCAAGAATGGCTCTTTTCAAACGACTTCCAGGAGAGGAGTGAAATCGCAACATGATCTCTGAAACACTGCTAGGCGTGCCGCTCGTTTTCTGGGGGGGAATCAGCCTGGCCATCGGGATCGCCTACTACTTTGTGTGGCCCAAGCCCGAACTACGGCGCGCCAGCGCGCGCACGATGCGCGATCACGTCGTACTGCGCTATTTTCATAGCCTTGTCTGGGTGCTGATTGCCATCGGCTGTTTCCTGGGCAGCGCCGGCTACGGCGACATCGGCCGCTGGTTCGCCCTGCTTGGTATCCCCGTCTACATCCTCTTCCTCGTCTATGTCGTGCGCGACCGGCGCAAGGAGGACGCAGCGCGTGCCGCACAGCGTTCTGGCGCCCGTGCCCGCGACGCAGGCACCCCTCAGTAAGGCAGGCGCTCGATGAACACCGATGCACACTTTCGTTCCCGGCGCAGCAACGTACTGGCGCGTCGCGGCATGGTCGCCACCAGCCAGCCGCTCGCCGCGCAAGCCGGGCTGAGCATCCTACAGGCCGGCGGTAACGCCGCAGATGCCGCCATCGCCACTGCGGCCATGCTCAACGTCGTTGAACCGATCTCTACGGGTATCGGCGGCGACTGTTTTGCCCTTTTCTACGATGCGACCACGCAGCAGGTCACAGCCCTCAACGGATCTGGACGTGCACCTGCCGCCGCTTCCCTCCGCTCTCTCACGGAACTTGGCTACACGAGTATGCCCGTGTACACCGGCCATTCGGTCAGCATTCCTGGCACCGTCGCGGGCTGGAGCGACCTGCTCGACTGCCATGGCCGCATGACGCTGGCAGACGTGCTGCAACCCGCCATCTGGAGCGCCGAAAATGGCTACCCGGTCAGCGAGTGGATCGCCAATGGCTGGCGCAGCCAGGAAAAAAAGTTACGCCGCGATCTCGACTGGCAGAGCGGCGACCGTGACAACGGACCGGAGCAGCCCAGCGGACACGAGCTGCTTATCGACGGCCGCGCCCCGTATGCCGGCGAGATCATGCGCATTCCGACGCTGGGTAGCACGCTGCGTGGTATTGCCGCCGAAGGCAAGGATTTCATCTACCGTGGGGACTTCGCTCGGCAGCTGAGCGAGCACGTGCAGCGCTACGGCGGTTGGATCACTGCAGTGGACATGGCTACACATGCCAGTACGTGGGACGAACCGATCACGGCTGACTATCGCGGTGTGCGCCTGTATGAGTGCCCGCCCAATGGCCAGGGGTTGGCGGCCATCCTCGCACTCAACCTGGCCGCGGGCTACGATCTGGCCAGCATGGCACCGGCGCAACGCGTGCACACGCTCATCGAGTGTATGCGGCTAGGCTTTGCCGACGCGCAACAGTGGGTCTGCGACCCGCGCGCCCACGCCATCCCGCTGAACGGACTGGTCAGCAAGGAATACGCTGATCGGCGCCGCACGCGCGTGGATGCAGACAGGGCAGCACAGCATGTTCCCTACGGCTCGCCAATGGCCGGCTCCGACACGGTCTATCTCTCCGTCGTCGACGGAGAAGGCAATGCGTGCAGCTTCATCAACAGCCTCTACATGGGCACGGGCTCTGGCCTGGTAGTACCGGGCACCGGTGTCAGCCTGCAAAACCGGGCCAGCCTCTTTGTGCTGGATCCGGCGCATCCCAACGTGCTGGCGCCCAATAAGCGCCCCTACCAGACCATCATTCCTGCGCTGACCGTGCACAGCGAGGGCGAATTTGCCGGCGCGCTCCACGCATCCTTTGGCGTCATGGGCGGCTACATGCAGCCGCAAGGTCACCTGCAGATGATCGTCCACCTCATCGACCTGGGGATGACGCCACAGCAGGCGCTGGACGAACCGCGCTGGGCGCTAGCCGGCCCGCACGATGGGCTGGGTGCACGCGAGGAAGGCGGGCTGGTGCTCATTGAGGAGGGCTGGGACTTTGCGATCATGGCCGACCTGGCACAGCGCGGCCATCGCCTGGCGCCAGTGACGGGCTTCGGCCGCAGCGTCTTTGGCGGCGGCCAGATCATCCTGCGCGAACCGCGCAGCGGCGTGCTGACCGGTGGCAGTGACCCGCGTAAGGACGGGTGCGCGGTGGGCTGGTAGGGGCGCGGCGTACTGCCAGGTAGCCAGCCTGCGCGTCAGGCAAAAGTCCAGAATTACGCGATCCAACCGTCAACCCAGAAAGAACAAGTGTATGGCAACTGCCGACTTCACCCCATTTGAGCGCAAGATGCGCGCAGCCGGCCTGTCCCCGGCATTCATCGACACCTTCCATTACTACTACAACCAGCTAGTCGAGGGCGCGACAGGCTTTATTGCGCGCAACGAGGCGCAGCCGGTCGACGTGCTGCCTGACTACGACGAGTTGGACGCCGCAATGCGGCGCGCTGGCACCGACGCGCTCGACCGCGCCATCGTGATCAAGTTGAACGGCGGGCTGGGGACGAGCATGGGTATGCAGGGAGCGAAATCGCTGCTCGCCGTCAAAGACGAGTTATCATTCCTGGACATCATCGTGCGCCAGCTGCTGCACATACGCCGCCAAAGCGGCGCGCGCCTGCCGCTCGTACTCATGAACAGCTTCACCACGCGCAGCGATTCGCTAGCGGCGCTGGCAGATTACCCAGATTTTACCCAGGACGTGCCAGTCGATTTCTTACAGCACATGGAACCCAAAATCTGGAAGGACTCGCTTGCACCCGCCACATGGCCGGACGACCCAGAGAAGGAATGGTGCCC
>CAIRNL010000427.1 GCA_903879975.1 uncultured Chloroflexota bacterium
GCTGTGCTGGCGCAGACCAAGGCCGATATTGTCTTCGATTGCACCGTCCCCGAAGCTCACCTGCCCGTGACGCTGACAGCCCTTGACCATGGCTGCCACGTGCTCGGAGAGAAGCCACTGGCTGCAGGCATGGACGCGGCAAAGCAGCTGGTCGCAGCGGCTGGTGCGGCTGGCAGACTCTTTGCCGTCATGCAGAACCGGCGTTACGATGCCAATATCCGCCGGTTGGCGGCCTTTTTGCAGTCAGGTGCTATCGGCGAACTCACGACCATCAACGCCGATTTCTATATCGGTGCACACTTTGGTGGCTTCCGCGACGTGATGCCACATGTACTGCTGCTTGACATGGCCATCCATACCTTTGACGCCGCTCGCCTGCTAACGGCTGCGGACCCGTTGGCAGTCTACTGCCACGAGTGGAATCCGACGGGATCATGGTATCAGAGTGGCGCGTCCGCCGTTGCGATATTCGAGATGACCCAGAACATCGTCTTCACCTACCGCGGCAGCTGGTGCGCCGAGGGTCTGCGTACCTCGTGGGAGAGTGACTGGCGCATCGTTGGCACGCGTGGCAGCGTGTGCTGGAACGGAGCGGATGGATTCCAGGCCGAGGTAGTCAGCGAGGCCGGCGCGTTCTTTTCGACCCTGCAGGCCGTTGCAGTGCCCCCGCCGGCACCCGATGCGAAAATCGGCGGCCATGCCGGCGCGATCCGCGACTTCGTCCGATGCGTCCGCACGGGCGCAGTCCCGGAGACCCTTGCGTCGGACAACATCAAGAGCCTGGCCATGGTCTTTGGCGCGATCGAGAGCGCAGAGAGACGAAGCAGAACGGCGATCGGTTGAGCGACTGCATCGGGAGGTCAGCCGCCCGACCGAGCAAGAAACTCGTCTGCTCACCCAACGCTGGCCTGGCTGACTGGACGAATTTGCTGTCTTTGGCGCGTACGGCCGGGGTTCAAGCTGCCGCGACGCGCGGACGCATGCGTGGCATATCGGATGGGGCACGCTCGCCGTTCATGCCGCGTACGACTCCTTCCTTGGGGTAGGGAAGATGTGGGGTGAGATGTGGCTGCCCATCAAGGACCTTGCTAGGCTGGCGCTCGGCAACTGTCGCCTGCGTGCTCTCCAGATCGATCGTGCTGTTATGGCTGCCGTAGATATTATCCGTGAAGCCGTCGGCATGATAGTCGGTCTGCCAGCGACCATCGATCAGATAGCGAAACTCGTGCCGGCGCCCCACAGGGAGATCGACAGCGGCGCGCCAGACCCCGTCTCGTCCCTGAACCAGGGGCACCGCCCGTTCATTCCAATCGTTGAAAGTGCCCGAAACATAGATGCGGTCTGCCCAGACGCAGGAAGGCAGCTCAAATGTGACGCGAATGTAGCCGGGTTTTGTAGAAGGGTTCTTTTGAATCATTGGTACCCCCTTGGGTGCAGAGAAAGGCACGAGTTCCCCGATGGAGCGCTCACTTTGCGTTTGGTACTCCATGATCGCCCGACGACAAAGGTTGAACCGCATCGGACGCGAGCTGGTCAATTGTGAATCCATCATTTTGCCGGCCTGGTTTCTGCCGAGAACCTGATGGATAGGGTCAGACAATGGCCGTAAATGAACTATGCATCTAGAAAATGTGCAGGAGCCACACGGTTGTGCAGGGTACCCATACAGTGCGCCGGGTTATGCCACTTAGCGCTGCGTGCTCCGCCGATCTACCGACTGAAAAGCTGGGGTGATCCAATTTTGGGAAGATATTTTGTGCGAAGCGCACAAAAGCCGATCAGACGGTTGCTCCCACGGGCTTTCACAGTACATTATCAAGATAACATATTTCGGAAAAATCAAGATTAATGCTACTTTAAAAATTGTCAATAAAAAAAGCGGCATTTCCCAGACGATTTGGAAACGCCGCTTTTTGATTGGCCTGGCGTGAAGGGGACGTCGAAACGATCGGCTGCGGCTCGGCGCCGCCCGCATCTCATCCTAGCACGATGTTGACCAGCTTATCGGGCACGACAATGATCTTGCGGGCCGATTTGCC
>CAIRNL010000428.1 GCA_903879975.1 uncultured Chloroflexota bacterium
CCCCACCGACCGCCGACCCGACCCTTGTCGCCTGCCTCGATGCAATTGACGAGGTGTTTCGTCCAACCATCCTGGCGCTGCCGCCCGACGAACAGGCGGCACTGGGCTGCCCAATCGGGCCGGCACAGAGCGGGCCGGCTCAGGTGTTGCGCTTCGATGCCGGCTACATGGTAGGTGTCGATGAGGTTGCTGAATTCTATGTCATCTACGGCTACGGTGTCGATTCGTGGGAGCGCCGCAACGCGCCCGCGCAGGGCGATCTGCCGACCGATCTGCCCGCACCTACCGAGAACCGCTATCTGCCCGGCGGCCGCTTTGGCGCACTTTGGGCAGCAGATCGCACGTGGGAAACGCTGGGATTCGCCACGGACGCGCAGGCGGAAGCGTTCACTGGGGTCGTTCAGGGTTTCCCCGGTGCGGTGCTCATTGCCAACCGCAGCGATGGCACCGTGGCAACCCTGCCAATGGAGAAGCAGCGATGATCGCCCCGTTCATCGACCTGGCGCCCGGCCACAAAGTCGGGCTTGCAGTGGAGAATCCGGTGTTGCTCTCGCCCACTGCGGCAGGTTTTGGCGACAGGTTGCCTCGCAGAGAATCTGGTACTCCTGGCGCGATCGTCGTGGGTCCAGTGAGCGCAACAGGGCATGGTTACGGCTACGCCCCCGGTGTGGTGGAGATCGCCGGCGGCATGATTGTGCTCCCAGCCGGCTTCAGCCGCAGCGTGCGGCGCGCAGTCGAGCGCTACGCGGCTACATGGCAACGATTTGGCTGCCCGGTCGTTGTCCAACTGGTGGATGAGACGCCAGTTGACTTCGCCCGGACAGCCGCACGCTTGGCCGACACACAGGTTGTTGCGGGCGTTGAGTGGGCCGTGCCGGTCAATATGGCGGTGTCCAGCCTGGTAGAGGGATTGCGGGCGGCGCAGCGGGTGACAGAGCTGCCGCTGTGGGTCAAGTTGCCCTGGGCACGCGCCAGCGAATTTGCCGAGCGTGCTGTTGTGGCCGGTGCCGCTGGACTTGTCGTCGCCCGGCCACCACCGGGGGCGATGCTGGATGGAGGCAGTGGCCAGCCCGGCGACGTGGTTGCAGGCACTGTCCACGGTCCGCTCGTTTGGACCTTTCTGCTCGAACAGGTGGCCGCTATTGCTCGCCAGAAGCTGCCTTGTGCGCTTGTCGCCAGCGGCGGCATCTTTACGCCAGGCCAAATGACACAGGCGCTCGCCGCTGGCGCACATGCTGTTCAACTAGACGCAGTCGTGTGGAGCGAACCGGCCATCGTCACGACGATGGTGGCGGCCTGGCGTGCTGGCTGGAATCGTGCAGTCCCTACAACGGGATAAGTCGTTCCGGATCTGGGGCTATCTCTGCCGGGTCACTGTCAGGGCCTACAGAAAAGGTCGATAGAAACCAGGGTTTTGCAAGTCCGCCCTCGCGGCAGCGGCGATGCCCGAAAATCCTGCTTTCAAATTCCATCACGTTAGCCGGGTCAGCCGGATGTCCGGTTGTGCAGGATATCGATGTAGTGGTCGGTGGCGTTCTGGTCGTCGGTGCCAGCCGCTGGCTCCTCCGTTCCGTACCCGCCAGCGATGCGTGTCGGTCCCACACCCGGCACTTCGATCATCCCTTGGGCGTCGCTCTGGGCAAGCTTCAGGACGCCGTCGGCCATGGCTGCACCGGCTGCCTCGCGTTGGTGTAATGCTGCACCGCTGAGGAAGCCTTTGAGTCCGGCAAGGATGCCGATCAGGTCGTGAATCGGTTTGGTCAATACACCAACAATGATCC
>CAIRNL010000429.1 GCA_903879975.1 uncultured Chloroflexota bacterium
AGGATCAACCGGCGTCTCCCACTCATAGGGAATCAATTCCTCTGCAGGATGGATCGTGATAGCGGACGCAATACTGGGCAGGTAAAGAGCCGGCGCCAAGTCGCTGACCGTAACGAAGACGGGCACTCCAACCTCCACCGTGGACAGATCGCTGCGCGTGCCGACAAGCGTGACCGCGCTCGTATAGGTTCCCGTCACCAGGTGGGTCGGCGAGATCGCAATAGTCAGATAAAGCGGAGCACCGTCGGCCAGCGTGGACGTGAACGAACTACCGCTGACGTTGACGATCTCAAACCAGTTGGCCGGCGTGACTGTGCCGACGACACTCATCGGGTCCAAGCTGGGGCTGGCGATGGCGACCGTCGTCGTGAACGGCGCAGTGCCGGGCTTTCCCACTGTGCCGACCAGTCTGGGCCGCACAACAAAGTTGCTGCGCATGACGCGACGCAATGCAGCCTCGGCATCCAGCAGGCCGGCGCCCATCTGTGTAGCCGGCAGACCGACATTGCGCGCTGTTTCCTCCAGAATCAACTCCACCGTACCGTTCGAGAGATTCGGCGCCACACTCAGTATCAGCGCAGCAGCCGCGGCCACATGGGGCGCCGCCATACTCGTCCCCGGCTCAGCACAGTAATAGGCACTGCCATCATAGTACAGCTGCCGTCCAGTCCCCGCACATTTGCCGGCCGCGACAGCCGGCCATGTGCTGATTACCGGCCGACTGGTGTCGCCACCGCCTGCTGCGATATCCAGCTGCGTCCCAATCGGGCCATAGCTAGGACGCGTGTTATCCACCGTCAACGCAGCCACGGCAATCACATGGTTGAGCCGCGCAGGAAAGAGAACCTGCTGACCGCCGCTGTTGCCGCCCGCCGCCACGAGCACAACACCCCTGCCATAAGCATAATCAACCGCAGCCTGCATTTCTTGAATCAGGCTGGTACTGATCGACACAGGCACCTCGAGGCTCATGTTGATAATGTCGGCGCCACGATCAGTCGCATCACAGATGGCTTGCACGAGATTGAGCAGGCTCCCTGTTCCTTGGGCATCGTTGAGCATCTTGAGCGGGTCGATCTCGACATTAGGCGTACCGCCGGCAATTCCCTGGCCATTGTTTGCGATAGCAGCAATCACGCCTGCCACATGCGTGCCATGTCCAAACCCATCAGCTGGGACAGTGCTCCGGTCAAAATAGTTGATGCCCTCGCGCAGGCGCCCGGCCAGATCTGGGTGATCAAAATCCACGCCGCTGTCGATGACCGCCACGCGCACCGTGTTGGCCGGCAGCCCGTTGTCCTGCACAAGCTGCCAGGCTCGCGCAAAGTTGCTACGCTGGGCCGCCCACTGATGCGACGGGTAATAGTAGTCGTCGAACGTAAACGGCTCTTCCGGGAGCGCTGGGGCGTCGCCAGCGGCACGCACGATCCAGTTCGGTTCGATAGAACGCACCGCCGGGTTGCTGGAAGCCGCAGCAGCCATCGCTGCCAGCTGGTCCCCATCCACACGCCACACCTGCAATACCGTGCCGGAGCCACAGGCAGTGACCTGCTCGATCAGATCGCCGCCCACAGCAAACTGTGCCGTTGCCGCCGAAACATTCTCCTCCGACGGATCGAGTGCCACAATGTACTCTCCTGCCCACGCATTGCCGGCTGGGCCGCTGTCTGGAGCAGCCGGCAATGCGTGGGCGCGCAGGGAACCGGGCGCGCTGAGCAACACAACACAGACAATCGCCAGGGACACAAGCAGGCATAACCGCAACCCGTTTGTATATTTCATATCATCCTCTGCAACATGACGCTCGGTCGTCCGCTGAGTACGCTACTCCACTCGGACAACATCACGCTTCGACAGAGCGAGCAACTCTTTGGAACGAACGCTCCCAGCCTCGTCTCAGGTTCCAGAGCGCTCACCAGTACCAACCTCTATTGTAGGCGACGTTTCGCCACGTCGACGATTGCCGCGCACCCAGAGAATGCCGCCAGGGATACTGACGACGTAGCCGATGAACTGCTGAAGGAGGCCAACGGCTGTACCCAGTTCAGAGCCAGCGCCCATGAACAGGAAAAGGCCCGCAAACGAGACTTGGCGTACGCCCAGCCCGCCCGGCGACAGCGGTACCACGAGCAGCGCAAAGACGATAATTGGATTGATGACCAGCACCTCAAGCAGAGAAATGCTGCCCGGCTGGATCGCCCATGCGATCAGCCAGATGTTCAGGCTGGTCAGGATAACGATCGCCGTACTGCCTGTGGCCGTCCACGCCAGCGCGCCTGGATGGTCTCGGTAGACGTCGAATGCAGTTGCCAGCTTGTACCAGAGCGGCAGCACGCGGTTGCTCAGCGGCAGCATCCGCAGCAGTCGTTCCATGAGCCGCTTGAGGCGCCGGCTGAGCAGAGTTGCTACGACGACGAGCAGCGCCAGCGCCGCCAACATGCTGCCGAGTGCGGCAAAGCGCATGAAGAGTGCACCCTCTGGCGAGAAAGGCTGACCATCGGGCTTGCCCAAGAACAGCATCGCATTCGAGGCCAGCGCTGCAAAAAGCATGAAGACCATCAGCCCGATGAAACGATCAATGATCACGCTGGCCGCTGCATCCGCCGTGCGCTTCGTATCGGCAGCAACAGCGTAGCCGCGCATGACGTCACCCCCCACCTGCGCCGGCAGAAAATTATTGAAGAACTCAGCCATCCACTGGAAGGAAAGCAGCCGGCCAGGCGGCAACACAATGCCCGCCGCATGCAGGAGAACCCTCCACTTCAAGGCACTGACCGCTACTGCCAGCGTGTAGCACGCAGCGCCCAACACGAGCAGAAGCTTGTGGGCATGAACAATCTGCCACCAAAGGGCCGCCGGATCGGGCAGTCTGAGCACCAGCCACACCAGCAGACCGATGGCAACCACCAGTTTGAGGAGATCACCGACGCGAGATTTGGTCATGAAAAGCCTTCATCGGTGCTGCTGTCGGCCAAGATGGCCTCTGCCCACAGCAGCACCGATGGCTACTGCTCCAGTTGCCTATGTGTCTGGATAGTAAAGGATTCCTTGCCACTGCCACTTTCGCGCGACAGCCGCTCGTCCTGCACATTCTGTTTTTGCGTCCACGCCATGTTCCACACTACATGGCGGTCGCGCTTAACGGCAAAGTCGTACCAGCCAAGCACACGGCTCATCCCTTCGATGAAGGCCAGGAGGAAGATTACCCAAACCAGCCGCACAATCCCCCATAGTTCCTTGAAGGCAATGCGCGCCACACGCCGATTCTGGATGCTGCTCACCTTATAGCCATATTTGTGCTTCAGGTAGAGGTGGCCGGCATGATTGCGCCGCCGCTGACGGATGAAATCATTGACTGTCGTCGGCCCCGTGTTGTAGACGATGGCGTCCGGTGCGTAACGCACCTTCATGCCGTTGCGCACAACGATTGCCTCGACAAAGGCTTCATCCATCGCCACATCAGGTGGGATTCGCTCAAAGACTTTGCGGAAAGCGATCATCTCGCCGAGACGCGGGATCTCCAGGCAGAGTTCGTGCTCCATGCGCAGGCGCAGGTGGCTCAGCAACCCAGTAATATGATCGGGCGTATTGACCGCAACCTTCTGTGCGCCGACCATGCCAACGTTGGGGTCGCGAAACATACGCACCATGTGCTCGATCGCATATTCGTGCGGGATGGTGTCGCCACTCTCCAGCACGCAGATATCACAGGATGAAGCATTGAGGAAGATATTAATGGCGCTGGTCTTGCCCTCACGCCGTTCCTGCTCGATGAGTTTGACGCGCTCATCCAGCATCATATGTTCCTTGACGATCTCCACCGTGCGGTCGGTGCACGCACTTGTCACAACGATCATCTCGACAATTTCGACCTCGTGCAGATGCTGATCGATGAGCGCGGCAAGCAGATGCCCAATGTTGGCCTCTTCGTTGTAGGCAGTGATCCCGACGCTACAGCGGATTTTCTCTTGAAAACTAGCTATCATAGATGAGAATCATTCCTTGCTTCGTTACGAACTGACCAGCTTGATAACGGTCACACCATCGCCACCTTCGTTGCCTTCACCTGCTCGCATAGTGCCAACCAATGGGTGCCGCTTGAGCACGTCACGCACGGCCGACTTCATGGCGCCTGTACCGTGCCCGTGGATGATACGAACAAAAGGCAGGCGCGCTCGATAGGCGTCGTTCAGATAGCGCTCGAGGCGATCCAGCCCTTCCTCCACGCGCTCGCCGCGCAGGTCGAGCTCCATACCAGGGCTGGGGGCTGGGGCGCTGTTCTGTATTTTTACAGAGGGCGCCGGCACTTCCTTGAGGGCTTTCTGTCGAAGTTCCAGCCGTTTGATGGGCAGTTTCAGGCGGAAGTTGCCAAGCTGTACGTCCGCTTCGCCGCTGGCATCGTAGATAGCGAGTACCTCACCGCTGGCTTGCAGGCTCGCCACCCAGACCAAGTCCCCAATCTCAATAGGGCCAACAACCTGCTCGCCGGCGCTGCCCGGCACAACGACGCGCTGATTGACGCTCTCCACAGCATCCTTGCGGCGGCTCAATTCCTTTTCAGCGCGCACCAGGAATTCTTCGTGAGCGCCGGCACCGGCGCTGAAGGGTGTATTGCGCGCTTGGCGGCGCAACTGCTCTATTTCCTTGCGCGCTTCCTCCAGCTCAGCTTGCATCAGGGTGCGTGTCTCAGCGATCACCGCCCGCCGCGCCTGCTCGATCTGCGCAAGCTGTCGCCGCAGATCTGCCTCGAGCAGTTGACCCTGGCGCTCGCGTGCCCTGGCGCGCTCGGCGATGTCCAGCGCCTCCTGCTTTGCATGGCGAATATCATCCAGCAATTTGTCGGCCTGCAACGTGTCGGGACGTACCGTCGCCTCCGCCTGCTCCACGATCACTGGGTTCAATCCCAACCGGCGCGCAATCGTCAGCGCATTCGAGCGGCCAGGCAGGCCGATGCTCAGCTCGTAGGTGGGACTCAAGGTCTCGACATCAAACTCAACCGACGCATTGCGCACGCCTGGCGTGTTGTGGGCATAGAGCTTGAGATCGCTGTAATGTGTCGTTGCAAAGGTTGTAATGCCACGGTCGCGCAGATTGTCCAGTAGGGCCATTGCCAGCGCCGATCCTTCCTCCGGATCGGTGCCTGCACCCAGTTCGTCGAGCAACACTAAACACTGTGGATCGGTCTCCTCCAGGATGTTGATGATGTTGGTCATGTGGCTGGAGAAGGTGCTGAGGCTCTGCTCTATGCTCTGCTCGTCACCGATGTCCGCATAGATGCCCTCGAAGACACTCAGCTTGCTGCCCTGATCGGCCGGCAGCATCAAACCCGACTGCGCCATCAGCGCCAGCAGACCCACAGTCTTGAGCGTGACCGTCTTGCCGCCGGTATTGGGACCTGTAATCACAATGAGGTAGGTATCGTCGTCCAGATAGACATCAATCGGCACCACCGTTTTCGGATCGAGCAGCGGATGACGTGCACGATGCAAGTCAACAACCGAGCCGGGATGCGGCAGGTCAGCGACCTCTTCTTTGCTGTGCTTGTAAGAAACCCTGCGCGGCTGAAACGACACCATCTCCGGTAGGGTGGCGTCGAGCGTATAAGCATATTTCGCTTTGGCAAAGGTAAAGTCCAGCTCTGCCAGAATCTGCGTGTTGCGGCGCAGGTAGACAGCCTCTTCAGCCACATCCGTGCTCAACTCAAGCAGAATCCGCCGCACTTCCTTCTCTTCCTGCAATTCCAGCTCGCGCACGGCATTGTTCTGCTGCACAACCTTGAGCGGCTCAATAAAGAGCGTGGCGCCACTGGCTGACTGGTCGTGCACGATGCCGTCGATGTTGCCTTTGTACTCGGATCGCACAGGAATGACATAGCGTCCCTGGCGCTGCGTGACCAATGCCTCTTGCAGGTAGGGCTTGATTTCACTGCTATGCACCAGACGATCCAGCGTGCTCAGCAGCCGCTCTTGGGCAATACGCAGCTCGCTGCGAAGACGGTTCAGCTCGGAACTGGCGTTGTCCAACACATCCCCGCGGTCGCTGATACAGCGCGCAATCTCCGCCACTATGTGGTCACATGTCTGAATGTTGACCGCAATCGCAGCCAGGTGCGGAAAGGAATGTTCGAGCCGCGTCAGCAACGTACGTAACTGCTTGGCCCGCTGCAGGGTGAACTTCACCTCCAGCAGGTCGGCTGGCATGAGCACAGAGCGGCGTTCGGCACGATCGAGCAAAGGGCGCAGGTCGCTGACACCGCCAAAGTTGATGTCATCCTTCTGCTGTAAAAGGTGAAAAGCCTCGCCTGTCTGGAGCAGCCATTCCTGTATCGTAACCAGATCGTCGCTGGGCAAAAGCGATTCGGCCAGCTCCGCACCGCCACTGAAAGCGCAGTGCTGAGCCAGCCGCTCAAGAATCTTAGGATATTCCAGTACACGCAACGCGCGTGGATTCATAGATAGATGGTTCCAACCAGCCCGACTTGAGGCGTAACGGTGATCATATCATAGGCGATGATCTACCAGCAAAGAACAAAGAAAACTCCACGAACATTGCCGAGGAGCATTTCGCCGTGAGCGTGATCGGTATGAATTACAGCGATCACGGCGCGTGATTGCCGGATCGGGCGCTCCTCCCTATAATCACAGCGTAGAATCCGTGTCCTGACTAGATGCAATTGACATTGAGCAGACAGATGATCCCGCCGGCCATTTCACTCACCCATGTCTCCAAACGTTACGGGACACAGAACGCTGTGACTGACCTGAATCTGGTCGTTGCTGCCGGCGAGGTACTGGGGTTTCTCGGCCCCAACGGTGCCGGCAAGACTACGACAATTCGCCTGCTGCTCGGTTTTCTGCGCCCAAGCACCGGTAGCGTGCACCTGCTAGGCCATAACATGGCCGATCCGGCTGCGTCGCTGCATGCGCGCGGCCAGGTCGGCTATGTGCCCGACGTTGCCGGGCTGGACCCGGCCGCAACCGGGATCTGGCTGCTCGACGAACTGGCCCGCCTGCAACGCCGCCCCGCTGTCGACCGTGATCGGTTGATCGATATCCTGGAGCTACGCAGCCACGATCTGCGCCGGCCCATGGGGCGCCTCTCGCGCGGCACGCGTCAGAAGATCAACATCGTGCAGGGCATGCAGCACAGACCCGATCTGCTCATCCTCGACGAACCGACCGAAGGGCTTGACCCGCTTGCCAAGCGTGCGCTCTTTGGCCTGCTGCACCAGGCTCACACCCGCGGCGCCACGATCTTCTTTTCTTCGCATGTACTCAGCGAAGTCGAGGAACTGTGCGACCGCGTTGCCCTCATTCGCCGCGGCCAGCTGGTAGCCGTTGACCGCATCGACGACCTGCGTGCCCACATGCAGCGCCGCATCACAGTCCAATTCGGCGATGACGCCGACACTGCAGAGAGGCAACTGGCTCAATCACCCGATGTGATTGAGTTGCAGGCGCTCGGCGATCGCTGGCAGTTCATGGCCGGCGACCTGCAGGCCGTACTGCGCTTGTTGGCCACACTGGCCGTCGAAGATGTCACCATTGAGCCCCCATCGCTGGAAGATGTCTTTCTGCAATACTACAGACCGGAGCCGCCCCCCCATGTCTAAAGTAAAAGTCGATGAAAACCAGGACTTGGCAAGCTCGCCCTCTCAGCAGCAGCGGCGTCCGAACATCCTGGTTTCCCTATCCCATCGCTTTAGGCTGGGCGATATTGCACTGATCTTCTGGGGCACCCTGCGTCGCAAACGTCTTTCGCTCTTTTGGTTTGCACTCTCGGCCGCAGCTTTTCACTGGTTGGTCGCAGTGAGCTTTCCTGCCATCGGTGGCACGGAGGCGGTCACCAGTGTCGTGCGCACCTTTCCCGACGGGCTACGCACTCTGCTCAAGTTGGCGCCCAACTTGCAGGCTGGTTTTGGTGTGCAGGACTACCTGGCCTTTACCTGGATTCACCCTCTCTTCATCGGCCTCGGCTCGGCGTTCGTCGTCTCACGCGCGACAGGGGGGTTGACCGCTGAAATCGAGCGCGGCTCGATCTATCTGGTGCTGAGCCGACCCATGTCACGGTCCAGCTTTGTTCTCGGTAAAGCGGCAGAGATGATCTTCGGTGCAGGTGTGATGACGCTGGCCGCGTGGGTGGGGCTGGCTGTCGGCGTACAGTGGCTGCCCTATGAACTGCCACTGGGCAACTACCTCCTGGCAGCCAGTATGGCGTGGCTGCTCTTTGCGGCACTGGGTGGTGGCGCCTTTCTCCTTGCCAGCTGCTTCAGCCGCACCGCACTCAGCGATGCACTCGGCGCCGCCTGGACCATCCTGGCCTTCGTGCTCGACGTGATTCCCTTGATTGCTGCGTCCCCGCTGGCGTGGATCAACCCGTGGCATCATTACTTCCCTCAGGAAATCGTAGCAACTGGCACAATTGCCCCGACGAGCATTGTCATTCTACTCATATGGTGGATTGGCGGTGTCGCAAGCGCAGTGGTCGTCTTTGGTCGCCGCAATCTGGCGTAGTCCACGTGGACATCCATAGACCAGCATCTTTGCAAAATCCTGGTTTTTTATCGACCTTTACTGTAGGCAGCACACAGCGCCAAGAGATCAGGCATCGGCATACTCTCGCTCCTTGCGCCGGCGCCGGGCGTAGAAGTAAAGTGCTACCAGGGTGGCACCATACGGTGCCATCGCCGTGAACTGGGACGGCACCTGGTAGCTCTGCAACAGAAGACCCAACACGTCGGCAAAACCAAAGAGTAGCGAGACGGCCGCCACGCCCCATGGGTTGCCGCCCACCAGAATGATCGCAGCCAGCGAAATCCAGCCGCGGCCAGCGGCCATGTTCTCCGAAAAGAGGTTCACATACCCCAACGACAGGAAGGCACCACCTAGCCCGCACAACACCCCGCACAACAGAAGTGCGTACGCGCGCAATCGGTTGGAGGGCACGCCGGATGAGTCAAGGCTGGCAGGATTGTACCCGGCCGCGCGCAGCCGCAACCCGAAGCGCGTGCGAAAGATCAAAAACGCGCTGGCCATTGTCGCCAGCACAGCCACATAGACCATCAAATTCTGGCCAGAGAGAATCGGGCCGACGACTGGAATCTGTGCAATCAACGGAAAATCCAAACTGGGGATCGGGTCGATACCTGGGCCAGCATAGACGCCTTTGACCCCAAAACTCTGGCGCAACAGGTAGGTCGTTGCGCCCAGCGTGAAGATATTCAGCGCAATGCCGGTCACAAATTCGTCGGTGTCGAGCAGGACGGCAAAGAAGATGAAGATCAGCGCCAGCAGCAGCGAACCGGCGATCGCCAGCAGCACGCCCGCTACCCACGAACCAAAGGTGAACGTCCCCCACACTGCGCAGAAGGCTGCCATCAACAACATACCTTCCATGGCAATGTTGAAGACACCCGCATAGAACGTATAGGCGCCACCCAGCGCCGCCAGCAGGATAGGCGTAGCGCCAGATATTGCACCGTTCATCAGCCCAGTGAAAATATTCATACCGTGACTCTCACGATCTTGTTCACGATCTGCCCGGAAGCTCGACGTTTGCAGGAAGATCGCCAGCTCTGGATACATCTGCCACACGCCGGCGCACTGCCAGCCAGTCGACCATCTTGTGCAGCGCCTCCCGGCTGGCTACGATCACGAGCACCAATACGCCTTGCAGCACTAGAGCGATCTCGCTTGGCACGTCAGTGATCAGTTCCATGCCGAGCGCGCCGGTTTGAATTGCGCTGAAAAAGAGGCCATAGAAGAATGTGCCGATCAGGCTGTTGTGGGCAACAATGGCGATCATGACACCATCCCACGCATAGTTGGCACCCAGGCCACGCAGAAAGCGATGCGGTCCCCCCATGATCAACAGGCCGCCGGCCAACCCCGCCAGCGCGCCGGTCAGAAGCATCACCAACACAAAGTTGCGGTTGACCGGGCAGCCGCCCAGTCGCGCAAAGAGCGAATTCTGTCCACCCATGCGCCATTCATAGCCCGCGCGCGTGCGGTGATAGAGAAACCACATCAGCGCTACCGCTCCAAGCATCCAGACGATTGCGCTGTTCCAGTCGCCAAACTCGGGCAGCCAGCCGCTCCTTGCGATCAGGGGCGTCATCGGTGAATAAGCGGTGACATCCTTGAATGGATTCGTGATTGCCCACAACGCAAAATAGTCGGCAATGATGTTGAGCATGAGTGTGACGATAAATTCACTCATCTGGAAGATCTGGCGCAGCAGTGCAGCCAGCCCGGACCAGAGTGCACCGCCCAGCAGCGCCAGCAGCGCCAGCACTGGGATCATCAACCACGGCGGCAAATCGAGATAAAGCCCGCCGGCCGTCGCAGTCAGCGCACCTAGGATCAACTGGCCCGGCTGACCCAGGTTGACCGGGCCAGAGGCAAAGGCAATTGTGGCCGAGAGCCCGGTCAACACGAGTGGGACAGCATTTTTGAGGGTCGTTGCTAGCGCATAGGGGCTACCCAGCGAGAATTGAAAAAGCGCTACATAGCTGGCGAGTGGATCATATCCCTGCGCCAGCATGATCAGAGCGCCGATCACGAGAGCTATGGCGATGCCAAGGCCAGCATTGAGAAATCTCTGCATCATGGGTCTCCTGCCTTTCCCATCAGCATGTAGCGGCCGATTTCTTCGATGCTTGTCCGCTCTACCGCTACATCGGCGACGATCTCACCGCGATAGAGCACGACGATACGGTCGGCCAGCATGAAAATCTCCTCCAGATTGGCCGATATCATCAACAAGGCGCGGCCGACACTTCGCATGGCGAGCATCTGGTCGTGTACATATTCGATGGAACCCACATCCAGCCCGCGTGTTGGCTGGTCCAGCAGGACGAAGGGGCTGTCGAGCAACAGTTCGCGACCTAGAATCACCTTCTGTTGGTTGCCACCCGATAGCGAGCGCAGCGGCAACGAGCGCGATGGCATGCGGACAGCAAACACTTCGGCCAGACGATCGGTGAAGCGCCGCGCTGCGCTGTTGTCGAGCAGCAGGCCATGCCACCGCACAAGCTGAGCATTAAGCCGGTGGTGCGTCATGATCGAGTTTTCGATCACCGATGCAGACAGACTCCCCCCCATACGCCCGCGATCCTGTGGAACGTACGCAATGTAATGCCGCCGCTCTAGAACAGAGGCCGACGTGACATCCTCACCAGCCACGCATATCGTACCCCTAGCGGGCTGGAGCAACCCCGTGATGGCGTTGACCAACTCAAGTTGCCCATTGCCCTCGACACCAGCCACCCCAACCAGTTCGCCGGCACACACCTGCAAGTTGATCTCCTTCAACCGCATGCGGCCGTGACCATCTTCGTAGCACAGCCCCTTGATGGCGAAGACAACCTCGCCGGGCTCTTGCGGCATACGGCGTGAGGTAAAGAGCACCTCACGCCCCACCATCAGTTCGGCCAGTTCGCCGCGTGTCATGCCAGCTGCAGGTAGCGTCGCAGCAAGACGTCCCTTGCGCAGCACCGTCACGCGATCCGAGAGCGCCAGCACTTCCTCCAGCCGGTGCGAGATGAAGATGATCGTGTGGCCCTTGTCGCGCAGTGTGCGCAATTCGACAAAGAGTTGAGAAATTTCCTGTGGTGTCAGCACAGCGGTTGGCTCGTCCAGAATCAACACCGAAACCTTGCGGTAGAGCAGTTTGAGAATCTCGACTTTCTGCCGCGCAGCCACCGAAATGTCATCCACCCGATCGTCCAGATCGAGGTCGAAGTGAAACTGGTCGATGATCGCCTGCACCCGCTGCCGGGCACGCTTCTGGTCGATATGGCCGAGCCAGTTGACCGGTTCAGCGCCGAGAACGATGTTTTCCCAGACCGTGTACTCGTTGACGAGCACGATCTCCTGATGCACCATCCCAATGCCAGCGGCAATCGCCTCGCCGGGTGAGCGAAATCGTACGATGCGATCCTGGAAGACGATCCCACCGCTGTTTTGGTGGATGAGGCCGTAGAGCACCTTCATCAGCGTGCTCTTGCCTGCGCCGTTCTCGCCGACCAGCGCATGGATTTCACCATCGTCGAAGCTCACCGTCACGTCGTCCAGCGCAAGTACGTTGGGCGGATAGACTTTGACGATGTTATGCATCTGGATGAGGTCATGAGCAAGGGACGGGGAGCTATCGGTCACATTGGATCGATTACTGCCAGACATCGCTGCCGTCGTATATCTCGACCTTGAGGGTGCCATCCATGATCTGTTGGCGCAGTTCGTCGATTTTTAGCACGATGGCATCAGGCAGCACCTGCACCTGTGCCTCAGTCACCAGGTCGACACCGCCGCTGGCCAAGCCGTATTGCAGCACAGCCCCAGGTTGATAGGTGCCGTCGGCAATGGTCTTGTAGACATCCTGAATCGCCTTGCCCACATCCTTGATATCGCTGGCGACCACATAGCCCGGCTCCAGATCGTTCTGATTGGTATCTACGCCGATAGCGTAGAGTTCGCGTTCACGGGCGGCCTGCAACACGCCGATACCAGCCGCTGCCGCAACCTGAAAGACAACATCTGCCTTCTGATCGTAGAGTTGGAGCGCAGCCTGCTTGCCTTTGGCCGCATCATCCCACGCGCCACCCAGTGACTTCGTCTCGACGACAATTTCAGGATCTACAGACTTGGCGCCGTTCTCATAGGCAAACACAAAGGCACTGACCACTGGATCGACGTCGCCGCCAACCACACCCACGATCTTGTCAGCATTGATATTCTCGACACCGGTGTCGGTAGTGAGCATACCAGCCAAGACGCCGGTCAGATAAGCGCTTTCTTCCTCGATGAAGTCAACCGAAGTAATGGTGTCAGCGCTGTTCTCCACCACAGTGTCGATATTCACAAACACCTTGCCGGGATTCTTGTCGGCAATTTCCTTGAGCTGATCCTCAAAGCCGTAGGAAATGACAAAGATCACATCAGCGTAGCCCACAGCAGCCTGCAGCGATGGTTCGTACTTGCCTGCATCAAAGTTGGCCTCGATCGTGCGTGTCTCCACACCGTACTGTTCCTGCAGCGCGTCGATCCCCACCTGGCCAGAGTCGTAGAAGGCATTGTCGCCCAATGCACCGTTGATGAGGTAGACGACACGCTTGGGCGCCGCCTGACCAGCATCGCCCTGGCTGGCTGGCTGTGCAGCCTGCGGTGCAGCGCAGCCAACTAGCACACCGGTCAAAAGGCTGACGATCAGAAGAATGGCAATGGCTTTCCTCATGGCATATTCTCCGTTGGGTAATCGATGAGAGTACCAGGTTATTGCTAAACGGCTGTGATCATACCGCCAATGCGCCCCTTTCGCCAAGCAATCCACCACGCCCCATGGCAGAAGTAGATTGGCCTGTACGACGTGGCTGTATATGATTACGCAGGCAACCGAGCCAACAGATCGCAGCCGACAGAACAACGAACAA
>CAIRNL010000430.1 GCA_903879975.1 uncultured Chloroflexota bacterium
GACTTTGCGCCAGATGTACTTGAACTGCTCACTGTCGGCGACCGCATCGTGATCAAGACCGAAGGACGCGGGATGAAGCTGCTCGATTTTCCCAGCGTGCTGGTCAAGAAAGCTGGCCCGAACTTGATCGAGGCCTGGGGTCTGCGCAAGTCCGCCACGGGCAGACTGCAGGTGCCTGTCGTTGCCACGATTCCAGCACACATCATGGGCAGTGGGGCCGAGTTGACACCAGAGTTTGTCGACCAGGATCTGATGACCGGCGATCGCTCGGCACTGGCCGAACACGGCATCGATACGCTGAAGCTTGGCGACCTGGTAGCTGTGATGGACACCGACCACCGCTATGGTCGCGGCTATCGCGCCGGAGGGGTCACTATTGGCCTGATCATGCACGGCGACTCGGTGATGACCGGTCACGGGCCTGGCTGCCAGGACCTGCTCGTCTGCGCCGACGGCGAGATTGAGCCGGTGCTCGCCAAGGACGCTAATCTGGCGAACCTATTGAGGATTCGATGAGAAAGCAGGATTCAACCATGCTGACGACAAACGTATCACAACTGGTCAAAATCTCTGTTCTCGGCGAGATCGCAAACCCAGCCATGCCAGGTTTGCCTGCGAGCCCCTATCTGGTGTCTGCCGACGGTGAGCCACTGATCGTGCCAGCCTTTGGTGGCATCGTCTACAACGTGAAGCTGGGTGACCGCGCCCTGGGTTGGGCAGGTGAATTGATCCAGCCAGGGGTGTCGATCAAGGCCAGCGGCAACGCCAACACAGCGCTGGGTATCTTCGCCTGCCTGGGCAACCGGGCGCGTGTCGTCAGCGGCGCGGCCAGCGGTGCGACAGGCATTGTTACGGGCAAAAGTGGCCGCTTCGCCGAGCATGTCATCTGTCATTTCGACGACGCAACGCTAGAAAAAATGGCGCCAGGCGATAAGGTACAGGTACAGGCGCACGGTGTCGGCCTGCAGCTAACTGATGCTCCAGAGATTCAGTTCAAGAGTTGTTCGCCCGCCCTGTTGGAGGCGCTCCATCCTGATGTGAGCAGTGATGGCAAGTTGGTGGTTCCGGTCAAGGGTGTCGTGCCCAGCGTGCTGGCTGGCGCCGGTGCAGGGCTGGGCAGCGAGAGTGGTGCCCTCAACCTGCAAACTTCCGATCCACGGCTGTTCACCGAGGCCGGTCTCGACGATCTGCGCTTTGGTGACCTGGTAGCCGTGACCGATTGGGATAGCCGCTACGGCCACGGCTACTTGCGTGGAGCCATGGCGGTCGGCGTTGTCTGCCAGGGCGGCAGTTTCCGTAGCGGCTACGGGCCAGGCATTGCGGTGCTCATGACGAGTAGGACACCAGCCATTGAGCCGGTTGTGACAGCCGGCGCCAATATCCAGAAATTGATGAATCTTTAATGCTCGATTGCGGGAAACATGACTGAACGCCTGCTAGAAAACCAAGTCGCCTGGGTAACAGGTGCAGGGCGTGGCTTTGGCGCCGGCATTGCACGAGGGCTGGCGCAGGCGGGTGCACGCGTCTGCATCAGTGACATCGAAACAGCCGAATTAGCGGCGACTGCAGCTGAACTTCGCAGCGACGGGGGCCAGGCGCTGGTGCAACTGACGGACGTGACCGATGCCGAGGCCATGCGGGCAACGGCGGATGCTATCGTCGCTGCATGGGGACGTCTGGACGTTATCGTCAACAACGCGGCGATCATGCCGCTCGTACCTTTCGCTGCGCACACACCGGATTTCTGGCGCAAGATGATCGACGTCAACCTGACCGGCGTCTATCACGGTGTATGGGCGGCATGGCCACACATGGTACGCCAGGGTGGCGGTCACTGTATTGCCATTGCCAGCGGGGCCAGCGGGCGCGGCTTCGTCGACGAAGTTGCCTACTGCACGGCCAAGCATGGTATCGAAGGTTTCACCAAGGCGTTGGCTCTGGAAGCTGAGCCACACAACATTGCGATCAACACGATGGGACCTGGCAAGCTGATCAAGCCGACCTCCATCACCCGTGCCGACGAAGCAAAGTTGAGCGATGCCGACCGATCTCGCTGGATCGATCCACTGTCACTGGCTCCAGCCTTTGTCTGGCTTGCCGCCCAGCCGCCCAGTCGCTTTACAGGGCTGCGTTTCGATGCCGGTCCGCTAGCGGACACGATTGCAACCGAAGGGTACGCCTTCGAGTTTGCGCCAGAAAAAACGACGATCTACGTCGAGGATATGAAGGAACGCATGGCACGCCGCAAACAGTCAGCGGCCAACGGCTAACAGCCAGCCATCCAGTCCTGTCGGTATTTCAACCTTGACTGCCAAAACATTACATCCAGTATCAGAGCCTGTGATTTAGAGAGGGAGTCCTCTGTGAAAGTAACTCAAATCAAGCACATGACCTTTGCCGTACGCGACGTGGATGCGTCACTAGCCGCCTACAAGCGCTTATTAGGTGTGTCGGATTCGGTACAGGTCAAGGAATTCAACAAGAGCCGCAACCGAGCCGCCGTCTTCGACCTGGGCGACGTCGAGTTTCAGGTAACGCAATCCATGGACGCAGACGGCCGCTTTGCATCGTGGATCGCACAACGCGGTCATGAGGGGCTGCACCACATCTGTTTCGCCGTAGAGGACATCGACGCTGCGCTGGCCGAGGCACAGGCCAATGGCGCTACGCTCAAGGAATGCGCCGCCTGCAAGGTCGCAGGCAGCCACATTCACCCGGAGGGGTGGGTAGCCTTCTTGCAGGATGAGGTCAGCGGCATTGAGATCGAGTTCATGCAAGTCTACAAGGAAGGCGAAGGCGGCAATCGACCGCAAGGTGTATGACCATGTCCGTATCCACGCTCGCGGGCATGGCAGCGCGGCGGGCACGCGCCCTGCGGCCAGCCCAGGATATGCCTATTGGCATTATCGATCTGAGCAGCGAGTTTCCCAGCGGCAGCACATCGCCTGTGCTACGAGAGTCGACCATTGATGCGGTCGAGCACCACCTGTGCGACCACTACACGCGGCGGCCAGGGATTGCTCCGCTTTGCCGTGCTGTGGCTTCCTCTCTGAGTGCAGCGGGCGTCCCAATCGACGAAAACCTGATCACCATCTGTGGCGGCGTTGCCGAGGCGCGCTATGTGGCCGTGCGTGCGCTGGCAGCAGGGCGGAATGTCTACTTGCCACAGCCGGCGCCGGCTGTCTACCGGGCAGCGCTCGATTTTGCCGATGCGAACGTGGTGACCTTCGATGCGACCGGAGAGCCGCCTGACACGCAAGGCGGTCTGATGATCGTGAGCAGTCCAAACCCTGTTACCGGCCAGGTTGTGGTTCCTGCTGTGTTGGAACGATTGGCAACCTGGGCAACACATGCCGACCTCAGTGTGATCGCCGACGAAAGCATCGGCCCCGTACGCCCCGATGCACCTTTCGTGCGCTTTGCGTCGCTGCCCGGTATGGCAGAGCGGACGCTTACTATCGGCAGCTTTGCCGAGGTGCCAGGCCTGGGTGCATGGCATGTGAGTTGGATTGGCGGTGCCAAACGCGTTTTCACGCCCGTGCGCGATCTCAAGCAATCGATTACCATTTGCACAGCTGCAGCGAGCCAGTATGCCGCCCTTTCGGCAGTGGCGGAGGTGGATGAGGGTGAGATTGCAGCAGAGTACGCCGAGCGTCAGGAAACAATCATGGGCTTGCTGAGGGATCACAGCATTCCCTACCTGGAACCTGATACAGTGGCTTTCGTCGTGGCGCAAGTCGCCGATAGCACGGGGCTGGTGGATGCTTGCAGAGCGATGAACGTTTCTATCGGCGATGGCGCGCATCTGGGCAATCCCGGCACGGTGCGCATCGCTGTGCCATCCGGATCGCTGGCCGCTGCCACGGAAGCACTCGGCAGCGCGATCGACCGTTGGAAGGGACAATAACCTATGAGCCAGGCAACAACACCCGGTCAAATCGTCACACCAGACGAGTTGCGAGCCGTGGCGGCCGATGGCACCAAGCTACGCTATGCGCTCATGGAACTGGCAGGCCAGATTCCCGACGCTATCACACTGGGGCGTGGCGACCCAGACTTGAACACGCCAGCTCACATCATTGTGGCGGCGCGGGCGGCGATTCTGGATGGGCGCGCAGACCTGCCGCTCCCGGTGGCGGGTCTACCACAGCTGCGCGAGGCCGTAGCGGACAACCTGCATCGCGATAACGGGATTCCTGTGAGATGGGAAGATATCCTGATTACGGACGGTGGCCAGGAAGCGCTCTACCTGCTCATGCAGACACTGCTCGACCCAGGGGATGAAATCCTCGTGCCTGACCCGCGCTATACGAGCTATGACGAGGCCATCCACCAGGCCGGTGCCAAGATGGTGCTGGTGCCGACCTATCCGGAGGACAACTTCGACCTACGCGCAGCCGAAGTGGAAGCTGCCATCACATCGCGCACCAAAGCAATCCTGATCATCTCGCCGAGCAACCCAACGTCGGCGGTGGTCAGCCCAGCTAACCTACGCGCCATCGCCGATCTGGCAAAGCGCCACAACCTAGTGGTTATCAGCGACGAAATCTACGAGAAGTATGTCTATCCGCCGGCGGAGCAGTTCAGCATCGCCTGTCTGCCTGGCATGTTTGATCGCACGATCACGCTGGGTGGCTTCTCCAAGACCTACGCCATGACTGGCTGGCGTGTCGGCTATGTGGCCGCACCCTCCGACTTCATCGCCGCGTTGACCGCCGTCAAAGCGGCGACGACTGGGCCGCTGTCGGCGGTAAGCCAGTACGCTGCGCTCGCCGCGGCCACTGGTGCCCAAGAAACGGTGGCAGAATATCGCGAGATCTACCGACGGCGAATCGACCTGATGAAGCACGGTCTGGCCGACCTAGGCTTCACCTTCGGCGAGCCGCAGGGTGCGTTCTTTATCTACACGAACGCGGCATCGAGCGGCATCCCAGCGTTTGAGCTTTCCTATCTGCTGCTGCGCGAAGGGCACGTACTAATCTTCCCCGGCACAGCCTTTGGCGAGAAATGGGTGGACTGGCTGCGCATCAGCGTGTTGCAGCCGGAGGATCAGCTGTCGTTGGCACTGGAACGCATGGCGGGTGTGCTGGCAAGACACCGCTGAAACGTAGCCCAGTCACGAGGACCTAGAATCCAGAAAGAGATTGAGGATGAGCAAAACATTGCAAATTGGCACCGTTTCGGTGCTGCCTGGTGAGCAGAAGCGTGGTGCAATCGAAGCAGGCGCAGACATGACTGGACGCCGCCACGCTATGCCGATCACCGTCGTACGCGGCGTGGAAGATGGCCCATGCCTCTGGATCAACGGCGCCACCCACGGCGACGAGCCGGAGGGTGCCTTCTCCATTTTCCTGGCACTCAAGCAGATCGATGCACAGAAATTGCACGGCACAGTTGTTGCAGTGCCTGCGATGAACGTCAACGCCTTCACAGCCGGCACGCGTGGCGACCCGCTGGACACCTTCAGCTACGACATGAACCGTATCTATCCCGGCAAGCCAGACGGCTACCCAACCGAGCGCATCGCCCACGCCCATTGGCTGGCGATGCGCGAAACTGGCGACTTGCAGATTGCGGTACACTCCGGCGGTGAGCATTCCTATCTGGCACACATGATCTTTGCCTCAGACAATCCGGCCAGTCTGGAACTAGCCGGAGCCATGGGACCCCAGTGGCCACTTGTTTTCCGCAGCCCTGTCGGCAGTGGCAATCCCAGTTCCATCATGGGATCACTGGGCAAGGGTGGCATCACGGTTGAGTTGGGCGGCAACTGTCGAACCCTGACGCGTGACTTCCAGGTCGTGGCCGAAGACTTGGCTGCCAGCTACCTCAACGTTATGCGCCACTACGGCATGATCGACGGCAGCGCTGCTTATGCGCCGGCTTGGAAGCAGGGCTACC
>CAIRNL010000431.1 GCA_903879975.1 uncultured Chloroflexota bacterium
CTGTACACCTTGTAGAAACCGACACCGGCAAAGTAGAGCGAGGCAGCGAGAGCGGCGACAAAGAAAATTTTTTCAACCAGAGTCAACATACGATCCCTTTCTGCATGACAACGCAGAGGAAAAAGTGGGTCTTTGCGATATTTATCGCGCGCAATGGTTTCGGCACAGTTGCCAGCGCGTTGGGTAGCGTAGGCGCTGCTCCAATCATACGGGTTGTATCTGCTGCAGGCAAGTGGGATCGTGCACCCTTTTGGGCGGGGCAGATGCCCTCCTTCCCCTGTGCCCGTGTCCCATGCACCTGAGCCGCCCGCCCATCTTCCCAATAACACCCTGCCCGATTGGGGCGCATGACTTTAGACTTCAGGACAAACGACATGTGGCTGCACCGTGGCACGGCGCGACAATGGCTCTATCGGCACAAAGGCACCCGGCTTGTGCCGCTTGGGTCTGATTTGTGGGCGTGTAGGGAGTTTGTGCGATGCGGAAGATACAGGTAGCAGCATTCCTTGCAACAGTTGTCTTGCTGAGTGCGTGGTTGCTCGTCTTCTCAACGGCCCAGGCCGCAACCCCAGCCCAACAGGCGGGCAAACCGGTCGTCATCTACTTTTTCTGGGGCGATGGATGCCCGCACTGTGCGGCAGCCAAGCCGTTCCTGACCGAGCTGAGCCGGCGTTACCCTAACGTGACGATCCGAGAATTCGAGGTCTGGAATCATCCGGAGAATCGCGATCCCTTCCTTCGGATGACGGCGAAATATGGCCTCGAACCCACTGCGGTGCCGACGATTTTTATCGGCGACAGCTACTGGGTGGGCTATGCCGAAACTCCCTACGCGCAAGAAATTGAGAACGTTGTCGCTGCCTGTGCAGCGGACGGGTGTCCCGATGCCGGCGCTGGCATCGGGACACCTTTGTCCATGGCTGTGCCCGAACCCATCGTGGCAACGGCGCCCATGCTGACCGGCGGCGTAGCGGCGCCAGTGGCGAATGAGTTGAGCGTGCCGCTGCTGGGCGCCGTTGACCTGGGCGCGCATTCGCTCATCCTGAGTACTGCGCTCATCGCCTTCATCGATGGCTTCAACCCCTGCTCGCTCTGGGTACTCTCCGTGCTGTTGGCGCTCACCATCCACACAGGATCGCGCAAGAAGGTCTTCATCATCGGCGCCATCTTTCTGACCGTGACGTCGCTGGTCTATGTGCTCTTCATTGCCGGCCTCTTCACCATGTTCACGGTCCTGGACTGGATTCCATGGATTCAGGTGCTGGTGGCGGCTGTCGCCCTCTTCTTCGCCATCGTCAATATCAAGGACTACTTCTGGTACAAGGAAGGCATCTCGCTGACGATCGCCGACGAGCAGAAACCCGGCCTGTACAAGAGCATGCGTCGCGTGCTCAATGCCGGCAATTCCATGCCCACGCTCATCGGCGCGGCTATCGTCATGTCGGCCGGCGCGTCGCTGGTGGAGTTCTCGTGTACGGCTGGCTTCCCGATGCTGTGGACAAACCTGCTGGCCGCACGGGAGGTGACGGCGCTGACCTTTGCCTTGCTGCTCGTCCTCTATATGCTGATCTACCAGGTGGACGAGATGATCATCTTCGGCAGTGCCGTCGTCGGGCTGCGCGCCAGCAAGCTGGAAGAAAAACAGGGGCGCATTCTCAAGCTCTTTGGCGGCACACTCATGCTGACGTTGGCCCTGGTCATGCTCATCGACCCCTCACTCATGAACAACCTCCCGTCGACGCTGTGGGTCTTTCTGATCGCCCTGGGCGCAGCACTTGCGATCCTTCTCGTTCACCGCAAGGTACTGCCGGCGTTGGGAATCTACATCGGCACCGAACTGAAGCCACCCATCCCACAAAGAGGCCACCGGCGTAACCGCCACCACCACAAATCGGCGGTGTGACAGGGACAGGAGTCGCGTTCGATTGCCGTTCACAGCCAGGTATACGGTTCGCCTCAGGAGCGCCCGGCACGTTCCCGGCTGTGAAGTACACCATTGGGCGCTGAGACCGCAGTTTGCTCAAACGCAGCTGGCCAAGCCTTTCATCCTGTAGGCACCAGACAATGTCCCCCGAAAACCAGGACATTCGACAATCAATATCATGCAGAGGACGATATATGCTGATTTTAGCATGCTTTCAAGATGGCTCGCCAGGAGCAAATTTTCAGTGGAAGCCGCACGCTACGACGAACTGAGTGCACGTCTCAAATTGCTCGCCCACCCCGAGCGCCTGCGCATCCTTGATGCAGTGCGACGCGGCTGTGAATGCGTCTGCCACCTGGAAGTGCTGCTCGGCAAGCCGCAGCCTTACGTCTCCCAGCAGCTGCGCCTGCTGCGCGATGCCGGCATCATCGCCGACGAGAAGCAGGGGCAGAATGTCTTCTACCGGCTGAACGACGAAACTGTGCGAATCTGGCTGGATGCCGTGCTCGGCCCAGCGGACGGTGAGCCCCTCGGCAGGATACGGCATAAGCTCGGCATTGTCTGCATCTGCCCAAAGTGCAGCGACAGTATGCCAGTCGCCGTCGCCACCCCCCTTCCACAAAAGGCCTGACCCATGCGAAACCACTTGCCGCGCAACACCTCCGATTCACCCGTCCAAGAGCGACGTAGGCCGCCAGGTGGCTGGCAGACCTGGCAGCCGTGGCTGCTGGTCGGTACGGCCGCTGTGGCCTGGTGGCTGGCCTATTCTGCCCTGTTGCCGCTGGCCGAGTGGATCACCTTTGATCTGCTGAGACTTGCCCCGTCGTCCGCCCTGGGGATGGCGCTGGCCTTCTTTCTCTACGACGTGCCCAAAATTCTGTTGCTGCTCACCGCCATGATCTTTGCGATCTCCACGCTTCGTACCTTGTTCGGCATAGAACGCACACGGCAGGTGCTGGGCGGCAAGCGTACCGGCATTGGCAATGTGCTGGCTGCGCTGCTGGGTGTGGTGACGCCCTTCTGCTCATGTTCGGCGGTGCCGCTCTTCATCGGCTTTGTCGAAGCCGGCATCCCGCTGGGTGTAACCTTCTCCTTTCTCATCGCAGCGCCTATGGTCAACGAAGTGGCGCTGGCCATGCTCTTTGGCATGTTTGGCTGGCAGATCGCGCTGCTCTACATGGTGACGGGGTTGACCATCGCCATCGTGGCCGGCCTTGTCATCGGGTGCGTACCACACAGCGAGCGCGGTGTGGAAGAGTTTGTGTGGCAGATATCGGTGGGCAGCGGCACGGGGCCGGAGATGCGCATGAGTTGGGGTGATCGCTTCAGTGTAGCCTGGCAGAGCACGCGCACCATCGTGGGGAAGGTGTGGCCCTATGTCGTCATCGGCATCGCAGTCGGCGCGTTCATCCACGGCTACGTGCCGGAAGGTGCGCTGGCTGGCATCATGGGCGAGCAGGCCTGGTGGAGCGTACCAGCAGCAGTAGCGATCGGCGTGCCCATGTACGCCAACGCCGCAGGCATCATTCCGGTGGTGCAGGCACTGCTTGGCAAGGGCGCGGCGCTCGGCACGGCGCTGGCCTTCATGATGAGCGTCGTTGCGCTGAGCCTGCCGGAACTGATCATTCTGCGCCGTGTGCTCAAGCTGTGGCTGATCGTGATCTTCGTGATGATCGTCGCTGCCGGCATCGTGTTGACCGGCTATCTGTTCAACCTTGTGATCTGAGGAGAAGAAGTATGGAAATCAAGGTATTGGGGAGCGGCTGC
The DNA here is from genome assembly GCA_903879975.1 of uncultured Chloroflexota bacterium. Lineage (GTDB taxonomy): Bacteria > Chloroflexota > Anaerolineae > Caldilineales > Caldilineaceae > Caldilinea. The sequence continues at coordinate 3,692 of CAIRNL010000431.1, forward strand.
AACCATTGCAAGAAGACCAAGGCCGTGGTGGCCGCAGCCATCCAGGAACTGGGGATCGACGCAGCTGTCGTCGAGGTACAGGATATCCCGTCGATCATGGCCTATGGCGTCATGAGCACACCAGCCATCGTCATCGATGAAAAGGTCGTCAGCACAGGCAAAGTGCCGGCCAAGAGCCAGGTCGTGCA
>CAIRNL010000432.1 GCA_903879975.1 uncultured Chloroflexota bacterium
CGGAGAACGTGCAGTGACTCCAGCCCGGCGCGACGGCCTGACAGCACCTTGCCAACGGAAAGAGCAGCACAGGAGAGCAAAGCGTACGGGCTAGCGCATTGGCTGCACCTGTCTTCGGGCGACCAACGTCTGACGCCTTGCGCGGCAGGCTGCTGGAGCAGTTGATCGGCTGTCGCAGAGAGAAAACAAAACGGACGGCGGTGCTTATGACCGCCGTCCGTTGTTTTTGCTCCGTTGCCCTGTGGCTCAGCTGCGTTCAGGCATCGGCAGGTAGTTGCGCTCGTCTGCGCCCAGGTAGATCTGGCGCGGGCGGGCGATCTTCTGGTCGGGGTCGATGATCATCTCCGACCACTGTGCCAGCCAGCCCGGCGCGCGGCCGAGCGTGAAGAGCACGGTGAACATATCGGGCGGGAAGCGCATAGCCTGGTAGATAATCCCGCTGTAGAAGTCCACATTGGGATAGAGTTTGCGCGAGACGAAGTAGTCGTCTTCCAACGCATGCTGCTCCAGCGCCACGGCGACGTCGATCAGTGGGTTGGTGCCGGTGACATTGAAGACATCGTAGGCAATCTGCTTGATGATCTTGGCGCGCGGGTCGTAGTTTTTATAGACACGATGGCCAAAACCCATGAGGCGGAACTCCCCCTTCTTGACGCGATCCACGTAGATCGGCACGTTTTTTGCGTCCCCGATCTCGGACAACATCTTGATGACCGCCTCGTTGGCGCCTCCATGGCGGGGACCAAAGAGCGCTGCGGCAGCACCCGCCATGGCGCTGTAGGGATCGGCATAGGCTGAGCCAATGGAGCGCATGACCGAGGTCGAAGCGTTCTGCTCGTGGTCGGCATGGAGGATAAAGAGGACATCCAACGCCTTGGCCAGGACTGGATTGACCGCGTAGTTGGTCTGGTGCATATAGTCGAGCATGTACAGAAAATTCTCGGCATAGCCCATATCGGCATTCGGATAGTTGAAGGGCCGGCCGATGCGATGGCGGTAGCAGAAGGCTGCTACGGTAGGCAGCTTGCCCAGGATGCGGTAGATCTGCTTGAGTCGGGTATTGGCATCCTCGACGTTGCTGGCTTCCTTGTGCAAGGTCGACATGAACGCCAGTGCGCTGATCATCATGCCCATGGGATGTGCGTCATAGCGATAGGCATGGAAGAGCTGCGTCATGTTCTCATGCAGGAAGGTGTGGTGCATGATCTCGAACTGCCACTGCGCCAGCTGATCCTGGGTGGGCAGTTCGCCGAAGATCAACAGGTAGGCCACCTCCAGAAAGGTGCTTTGTTCGGCAAGTTGCTCGATCGGATAGCCACGATAGCGCAAGATGCCCTTGTCACCGTCGATGAATGTGATCGCACTCTTACATGACGCTGTGTTATCGTAGCCTGGATCGTAGGTCATCGTCCCGAATTCTTCAGGGTCAACCTTGATCTGGCGCAGGTCCTTGGCCTTGATCGTCGAGTGTTGGACTGGCACTTCGTATTGTTTGCCGGTGCGGTTGTCGATGATGGTGAAAGATTGGTTGCTCATAGATCGCAGCTCCTTCGTAGGGCATAAATCGTGAGGTTTGTTAGGTTTTCAACGAACTGGGCGTATTCACGCGCGTTTGAAGAAGTACCCCAACCGGACCGGATCATGGCTGCAAGGAGTGCAGAGTCCTCTGAATGGCATGCTGAACTGCAGAAGCTTTCCGGAGAGGTTGCGATAAACAGTTACGTATCTACATTATGCACCTTTGCCCGCCGATTCCCCAAAGGTAGCCGTCAACTCCGGTGCTTTTGCAAGATGAGGTGCGATGTCATTCTTCAGGCATCCCATAAAGGATCGTCCAGCAAAGTTACAGCTCAGTCGCAACAGCAAAGGGCAACGGCCGACCCAGCACACCGGCCACCAGGTTGTCGGCGGCGATGGTAGCCATGCGCCGGCGCGTGGCCACCGTTGCGCTACCGATATGGGGCAACACCACACAGTTGGGCAGCGTGAGCAGCGGATGTACGGGAGGTAGCGGTTCCGGCGTCGTCACATCCAGGCCGGCGCCCCCGATCGTGCCGTCGACGAGCGCGGCATAGAGTGCGTCCTGATCCACCACCGGGCCCCGGCTCGTGTTGATGAGCAATGCCGTACGTTTCATTTTGTGTAGCGCCGACGCGTCGATGAGGTGGTGTGTCTCCGCGGTCAGCGGGCAGTGCACGGTCACGATATCGCTCTCGGCCAGCAGACTGTCGAATGAGCGAAAGCTGGCCTGCGCTGCCAGTGCGTTGCGTTCGTTGGGATGGCGTCCCGTGTAGAGGATATTGCAGCCAAAACCGAGCAGGCGCCGGGCAACAGCGACGCCAATGCGCCCCAGCCCGACAATCCCCACCGTGCTGCCGTACAAGTCGATTCCTGTCATCCAGAAAGGGCGCCACGTACCCCAGGATCCCTCTTTGACTGCTGCGATGGCTTCGGGCAGGCGCCGCGCCGTCGCAAGCATCAGAGCCAGAGTGAGGTCCGCCGTCGTCTCGGTCAACACGTCAGGCGTGTGGCCGACGGCGACCCTGCGCGCCCTGCACGCAGCTACGTCGATATGGTCGACGCCGACCGACATGGTGCTCACGACACGCAGCGCCGGCCCGGCCTTCTCGACCACTTCGGCATCGATCCGGTCGGGGATCAGGCAGTAGATGCCGGTGACGCCCGCTGCCTGCACCAACAACTCCTGACGGGGGATCGCATCGTCGCTGTCCCAGTAGCGGACGGTGCATTCGGCTTCGATGCGTTGAAGCAGGGAGGTCGGAATTCGGCGTGTGATGAGCACAGTCGGTTGCTTGTCCATGCGCGCCATTGTATCACAGCAACAGAGATTGGCCCTGCCCATCTGGCCAGTCGTTCGGCTCTGCAGCAAGCAGATACGGGCATCCCGTTTTTGTGCTATGCTGGAACTGTAGGACATTGCCGTACGGCGATGGATGCTACGGACAGGCGGAATGTCTGCCGGTTGGGAGAATCACCGGCATGCGGCTGCGCAGAGGTTCGATCGGGATCGGTCGTGCGCCAGGTCTGCCTGAGCCGCAGATCGACGGGTTTCCATCCCGATTGCAGCCATGAATCGACCGCATCTGCCAGAATTCGCCCGGGGCGGTGGCCCGCCGCGGGCATTTTTGATCCCCGTGTGCCCCTTCAGACGCATCGAGCACTGACGGCGGCAGCATACATGACGAGGAGGCTTGTTATGTCCATGTGGGTTCGATGGTTCAACGAGTTATCGATCGACGACGTGCCCAAGGTGGGCGGCAAGAACGCCAGCCTGGGCGAGATGATCCGTGAACTGGCGCCCAAGGGGATTCAGATTCCTGATGGGTTCGCCGTGACAGCCGATGCATACCGCGCCTTTCTGCGCTACAACGAACTGGAGGAGCGAATTCAAGAAATCCTGCATGCTCTTGATACACGCGACGTCAACGACTTGCTCAAGCGCACCGGACAGGTGCGCCGCCTCATCCTGCTCGGCGAGTTTCCCCCCGACATGGAGCAGGAAATTGTGCAGAGCTACCGACAACTGAGCGGGCGTTACCATGTCGAAACGGCAGATGTGGCGGTGCGCTCGTCGGCGACGGCAGAGGACCTGCCCACAGCCAGTTTTGCGGGGCAGCAGGAAACCTACCTCAACGTGCACGGGGAAGCCATGCTGTTGGAGTCAGTGACCAAGTGTTTTGCCAGCCTCTTCACACCGCGCGCAACCAGCTACCGTCACGACATGGGCTTCGACCACTTTCAGGTTGGGCTATCGGTCGGTGTGCAAAAAATGGTGCGTTCCGATTTAGCGGCGAGCGGTGTCATCTTCACGCTCGACACAGAGAGTGGTTTCCGCGACGTGGTTTTCATCACATCATCGTATGGCCTGGGCGAGAATATCGTCCAGGGACGCGTGGCGCCGGACGAATTCTACGTCTTCAAACCCACTCTGCGCCAGGGCTTTCAGCCCCTTATCTGGAAGCGGCTCGGCAGCAAGGAATTGCGCATGGTCTATGACGAGGCGGGCAGCAAGCTAGTCAAGAACGTGAATGTCTCCGCTGAAGATCGAGGCCGCTTCTCCGTCAGCGAAGCCGATGTGTTGAAACTGGCCGAATGGGCGATGGCCATCGAGGATCACTACACGAGCAGACGCGGCGTCGACATGCCGATGGACATCGAGTGGGCAAAGGATGGCCGCAGCGGCGAGCTCTACATCGTGCAGGCGCGACCGGAGACCGTACACAGCCAACGTGCGGTCACGCAGATTCAGAGTTATCGCCTGGAGGAGAAGAGCACGGTACTGGTCAAGGGACTGGCCGTGGGCGACAAAATTGCCAGCGGGACAGTGCATGTGATCCCGAATGTGAGCCACATCCGCGAGTTCAAGCCGGGGCAGATTCTCGTGACCGATATTACCGATCCCGACTGGGAACCCATCATGAAGACAGCGGCAGCCATTATCACCAACCGCGGCGGGCGCACGAGCCATGCGGCCATCGTCTCGCGCGAGCTGGGCATTCCAGCGGTCGTCGGCTGCAACGACGCCACGCGCGCCCTGCAGAGCGGGCAGGCGGTGACGGCCTGTTGCGCCGAGGGCGAGATCGGCCGCGTCTATGCAGGCGCGCTGCACTTCGATGTACACACGGTGGACGTGAGTCAGCTGCCGCGTCCTCGCACGCACATCATGATGAACATCGCCAGCCCTGAGCTGGCCTTCAAGCAGGCAGCCATTCCCAACGACGGGGTAGGACTGGCGCGCATGGAGTTCATCTTTGCCAACTGGGTACAGGTTCACCCCCTGGCCCTGACGCGCTACGCCGCGCTTGCGCCAGAGGTGCGCACCAGGGTGGATGAGATCACGGCGGGCTATGCCGACAAGGTTGAATTCTTCGTCGACAAGCTGGCTCAAGGCATCGGCACGCTGGCTGCAGCCTTCTATCCCAAACCGGTCATCCTGCGCCTGTCGGATTTCAAGACCAACGAGTACGCCCATCTGGTCGGCGGCACGCTTTTCGAGCCGCGCGAGGAGAACCCGATGATTGGCTGGCGCGGGGCGAGCCGCTACTACCATCCCGACTACCGCGAGGGCTTCGTGCTGGAGGTCAAGGCGATCAAGCGTGTGCGCGAGGAGTATGGGCTGACCAATCTGCTCGTGATGGTGCCTTTCTGCCGCACACCTGACGAGGGGCGCCAGGTGCTGAAGGTGATGGCCGAAGAGGGGCTGAAACGCGGCGAGAAGGGGCTGCAGGTCTACGTGATGGCCGAAATCCCCTCGAACATCATCTTGGCCGACCAGTTCTGCGAGCTTTTCGATGGTTTCTCCATCGGCTCGAATGATCTGACGCAACTGACGTTGGGCGTCGACCGCGACTCGACGCAGATTGCAGCGCTCTTCAACGAGCGCAATGACAGCGTACTGCGCTCGTGCGCTCAGCTGATCGCAACAGCACATCGATTCGGACGCAAGGTCGGCATCTGCGGCCAGGCACCGTCGGACTACCCAGAGTTTGCCGCTTTCCTGGTCGAGCAGGGGATCGACTCCATGAGCCTGATCCCGGATGCCATCCTGCGCACGACGGCAGATGTGCTGGCGCTTGAAGAGGCGCGCGTGGGGATTCACGCGTAATTGTTTGGGGGCACGAGTCATACGTCACGAGTAGGCCGTCCATTGTCATTGTTTCGTTCGCACGTAGCGTGCGAGCAGATGACGAATGGGCGTGCCGACTCAACATTCATCATTGACAGACCGTTTGTAGAGCGATTTGACCAATCGCTCTACAAACGGTGTGGTATACTGTGCAGCAGAGAAGTACTCGCTGCATTCCCTGAACGCCGTGAGTCGCCCTGTACTGTCGGCCTGGCAGTGGATCAGCGGGAAGGGTCTATGGGCGTTCATCCCGGCC
>CAIRNL010000433.1 GCA_903879975.1 uncultured Chloroflexota bacterium
AATTCGGCGCCAGCAACAGATCGGGACCGCCGCCACCGGCCACTGCATCGGCATAGGCCTGGGGCAGGTCGGCATAGGCAACGAAGAGCGTGTCGACTGTGACGCCGGGATTGGCCTGCTGATAAGCGCTGAGAATCGCCGTCAGAGCGTCGCCATCACCTTCCGCCCAACTGTGCCAGAGGGTGATACGGCCACTGAGCGGTTGAGACGTCGGTGTGGCTGTCGGCAGGTTGAGCGCAGCCTGAAGCGGCTGTCCCTCGCCACTTGCGCTGGCTGCCGTCGCCGGTTCGGCCGCCACCGTCGGCTCGTTGGCCGACGACGCATCCTCGCACGCAGCCAGGGTGCCGATCAGGAGAACCAACAGAGAGGTTAGCAGCAACATGCGCAGGGTGCGCTGTAGGCGGGTTGCGCACAGTTGTTCGGCGTACATCATGGGCGATCCTGCAAGAAATCGAGAAAAAAAGGACACAATGTAGCGGTGTCCGTACGGGCTTGTGCACATCATGAATGGTCTTGCAGATAATCGAGGAGGGCCACCAGCCCCAGCAGATAGCTGCGCCAGCCGAAGCCACAGATCTGCCCGACGCAAACCGGCGCAATGACCGACTTGTGGCGAAACTCCTCGCGAGCATGGATGTTGCTCAAGTGCACTTCGACAGTCGGCAATTTGACCGCAGCGATGGCGTCGCGCATTGCGTAGGAGTAATGCGTGAAAGCGCCGGGGTTGATGACGATGCCATCCGCCCACGCGCGAGCGTCATGGATGGCGTCGATGAGCGCGCCTTCGTGGTTGCTCTGGAAGGGACGCACTTCATGCGCAACGCCGGCCGCTGTCGCTACACGCTCGTCGATTGCAGGTAGGGTGACACTGCCGTAGATACCTGTCTCACGTGTGCCCAACAGATTCAGATTTGGGCCATGCAACAGTGCAATTTTTGCCATTCTGTATCCTCCGTCCTGTTTCGCTCACTCAATCCTGCACCGAGGCGATGGCACGGCGCACGATTGCATCGCCCGGATCGTCGATGACCACGACGTCACCCAGCGCCTGCGGGACGACAAAGCGCAGCTTCTTGCCGGTGCGCTTCTTATCATGTGCCATAGCTATATGGATGGCGTCGCCGTCGAGGCCGGCCACCGTTACCGGCAGCCCAAGCCGGCCGAGCAGCGTGCAAATGCGCGCAGCCAGCTCGGCAGGACAGCGCCCGAGTTCAACGCCCATATTAGCTGCAGCGACCATGCCGATAGCCACAGCATCACCATGGCGGATCTGGTAGTGGCTCACCTGCTCAATCGCGTGGCCGAACGTGTGGCCAAGGTTCAGGGTAGCGCGCACGCCCTTCTCGAAAGGATCTGCCTCCACAATGTCGACCTTGACGCGCACAGCGTCGGCCACCAGTTGCAGCAGGTTCGCCGGCCCTTCCTCCTCCAACTGCATAAAGAGCCGCGGCGCCCCGATGATACCGTGCTTGATCACCTCTGCCAGCCCCGAACGGAATTCGTCCGAGGGCAACGTGTTGAAGACGGCTACGTCCATCACCACAGCGACGGGCTGCTTGAACGCGCCGACCAGATTCTTGCCCTGTGGCATGTCGACACCGGTCTTGCCACCGACAGATGCGTCGACCATAGCCAGCAACGATGTGGGTATCTGTACAAAGGGCACACCGCGCAGATAACTGGCTGCGGCAAAGCCAGCCATATCGCCGATAACGCCACCGCCCAGCGCAATCACAGCACTGTTACGGTCCAACCCTGCAGCTAAAAACTGGTCATAGAGCGAGCGCACGGTGTCAAGCGTCTTGTGTTGCTCGCCTTCCGGCACAAGGCAGGGCACGGGATCAAAACCGGCTGCCCGCAGCGAATTGCTGAGCAGTTCAGCATGCGAAAGAATCATTTCGTTTGTGACGACTGCAACCGTGGAAGGGCGCAGGCTGCGGTTAGCAAGCAGACGGCCTGCATCCTTCAACAGCCCGTGGCCCAACAGAAGATCGTAGCTACCCTCTGGCGAGGTCACAGGAATCCGCATCATACCCGGCGCCTCGCGATCTGCCGCCACAGAGTCAAGAATGCGGTCGACCACCTGTTCGACCGTGAGGCCGGTCGTGTCGATCTGGTAGGGGATGGCTCCATAGGCCAGACGACGCTGGCTCAGCAGGCGCCGGATGTGCTGGCGGCGTTCCTCGACCTCGCCCTGCATCAGTGGACGGTCGCTGGTTAGGGCCAGCCGCTCCAGAAGCGTAGTCTCGTCGGCATGCAGGCAGACGACGGTGCCCGTGGCAGCCAGCGCATCACGGCTTTCGACATTGACCAGTGCGCCACCGCCCGTGCCGATCACCAGGTCGTGTTCGGCAGCCAGTTCCTGGCAGAGTTGTGCCTCGGCAGTGCGGAAGGCTTCCTCACCCTCGTCGCGAAAAACTGCGGTAATGGGCTTGCCAAAACGCTCCACCAGGATATCATCCATGTCGACGAAGCGGCGGCCCAAACGACGGCTCACCAACTCACCCGCTGTTGTCTTGCCCGTGCCCATGAAGCCGGTAATAACGATGTTTCGTGCGGGCATGGTACCCTGTACTTCCTGCATCAGTGAGTCCAGATTCTCAAATGGCCGTTCGCCCCGGCTCTGCGGGCGTCTCACCGTTCAACCACTGCTCTACGGAACGCACCAGGGAGTGCACCGGCTGCGCTGTATCTACGACCAGATGGTGCTCCGGCGCAATCGGATATTGCCAACAGCCACCATAGGCGCGCAACTGCTCCTGCATCGCTTCCCAGCCGCTGATCTTATGCGCTGAGTAGTCAGGCAAGCGGGCCACAAGACGTTGCTTCCAGATACCCTCATCCAGCACAGTTTCGATCACGAGCAACTGCGCGTTGTAGTGCGCCGCCAGTTCCTGTGCCTTTGCATATCCTTCGGGATAGGCAAGCGGTGAGACGGCAATCACGCTCAGGCCAAGATCGAGTTGCGTCGCACACATCTGCCACATGACCTGATAGGCCAGGCGGTTAGCGTCCGGCACGTTGAGCACGAAATCTTTAACGTCATCCTTGTCGATGAGCGGAATACGAAAGCGCCGTGCGATCATCTGTGCCAACATGCTCTTGCCAGTAGCAGGATGTCCCTTGGTCGCTATGAGCACAGGTGCCGAGTCGAGCGGCAGGTTGGGCAGACGGGTGACACGGCGTTCTGCGGGCATGGACGACTCAGGGGAACAAGCGGAAATCGCCTGCAGTCACATGGCTGGCGGCATGCAGGAGCACCGCGTTGAGCAACTCAATCGCTACGCGCGATTCCAGCGTCACGCCGGCACGCACGCCTACGCAGGGGTCGTGCCGGCCCTTGCGCAGTTGAAATTCGATTTCTTCCAGATTTTTGCGGATACTCTGCTGCGGCTGGGTAATCGTAGAAGTCGGCTTGAAGCCGATGCGAAAAACGAGCGGCATCCCCGTCGTGATGCCACCGATGAGCCCGCCATGGCTATTGGCCCGATACCCATCACTGCGCAGCGGATCATTGTTCTCGCTGCCACGCCGCGTAACGACCGCAAAGCCGGCACCGATCTCGACACCTTGTACGGCGTTGAGGCCACCCAGGCTGCCCATCATGCGCAACTTCAGGCTCTGATAGAGGGGGTCACCGGCCAGAGGCGGCACATTCACCGCCACGACCTCCACCGCCGCGCCCAACGAATCGCCAGCGATACGCGTCGCTTTGATCAAATCGCCGGCTGCGGCGGCAAAGTCAGCGTCGACAGAGTGTATTTCAGCGCTGGCAAGTTCTATCTCCAGGGAGGCAATTGCAGCCTGGTCGATCTGGCCGGCGGCGCCGACCCACTCCTCAACATGCTGGGTCAGGGTGCGCTGAGCCTTGAGTTCACCCACCTGGCAAATCGATGACAGAATAACCGTGCCGAATTTTTCGGCCAGGAAGCGTCGAGCGAGCGATCCCCCAATGACATCGGAGATGGTCGAGCGATAGCTGGATCGCCCGCCGCCGCGTGGGTCTACAAAGCCAAGGCTCTTGTAGTGTTTGACCAGGTCGGTGTGGCCAGGACGCACCTCGCCCGCTGGCCCGGCGAACTGGGTATAGTCGGCCGATTTCTTGGCGGTGGAGAGCACGATGGCGGCGATCGGCTCACCGGTGGTGAAACCTTCTGCGTAACCAGTCGTGGCAGAGAGTTGCCCGCCCGCAGCTACCTGTACAGCCGGCCCAGCAGTCAGTGCGTCGACATCCTCCTGGTAGAGACCGCTGAGCAGCACGACCGTATCGTCCTCACGGCGTGGGGTACCGTGACGATTGCTGCCCGGTCGGCGCCGATCGAGATAGTGCTGAATATCAGCGGCGCGCACGTAGAGACCTGGCGGCATGCCAAAGACGATAGTCGTTACAGCCGGGCCGTGTGATTCGCCTGCACCGGCCACAGCAAAGATTGGTCCGCCCAGAATCTCCATATGCGCATCTTATTATAGCGCCAGCTTGGATGGAGACGGAATCGCCGAA
>CAIRNL010000434.1 GCA_903879975.1 uncultured Chloroflexota bacterium
CCGTCGCACGCTGCCGGCGGCCAGCACCAGCGTGCAGAGCAGCTATCGGCAGCTGCTAGAGGCTACTCCAGAAAAGCGGGCTCCTTTGGTGCGCACGTATGTGCAGGAAGTGGTTGCACAGACGCTGCAGGCGACCCAGCCCCTGGCTGTCGATGCAGGGTTCAACGAACTGGGCTTGGATTCGCTGATGGCGATCGAATTGCGGCGGCGGCTGGAGAAGAGGCTGCAGCTGACGCTCCCCTCCACAGTCGCCTTCGAGTACCCGACCGTGCGAACGCTGTCCGCCTATCTGCTCGAGCGGCTGCAGGAGGATGCTGGCGAGCAAGAGAGGGTGGCAGAGTCTGGAGAAGTCATGCCCGAAGGAGAGCGCCCGGACGAGGAATCGATCGAGGCACAACTGCGCCGGCTGGAAGCGCTACTAAAAGGACAAGATGATGGCGGAACATACAGCGCCTGAGCTGATCGACCGGATGATGCGCGCGCTGAATGAAGCCAGCGCTCAATTGGAACAATACAAGCGCAAGGCAACCGAACCGATTGCCGTGGTCGGGATGGCCTGCCGCTTTCCCGGCGCCGCTACCCCGCAGGCGTTCTGGAAACTTCTCCAACAGGGGGAGGACTGTGTCCGTGATCTGCCTCCTGCGCGTGTGTCTATGGACGACTACTACGATCCAGTGCCGGCCACACCGGGCAAGTCGTATGTGCGCGCTGCGGCGTTGCTCGACGATATTGCCGGTTTCGACGCCGCCTTCTTCGGCCTTTCCCCGCGCGAAAGCCTCTTTCTGGATCCCCAGCAAAGGCTGCTGCTTGAGGTGAGCTGGGAAGCGTTGGAGCATGCCGGGCTGGCGCCGTCCACCCTGAAAAATAGCAGGACTGGGATCTATGTCGGTGTCTCACCCAGCCAGTATCACATGGTGCTTGATGCAACACAGTCCACCAGCACGTACGCCACCACTGGCAATGCCCCACCATTTGCTTCTGGCCGATTGTCGTATGTCTTGGGTTTACAGGGGCCCAATCTGGTTATCGACACCGCCTGTTCAGCCTCGCTGATAGGCGTCCACCTGGCCTGTGAGAGCCTGCGCAGCGGCAGCACCGATTTGGCGCTGGCGGGGGGCGTCCACCTGATTCTCTCTGCTATCGAGCTGGTTGCGTTGTCGCAGCTGCAAGCTCTGGCCCCAGATGGGCGTTGCAAGACCTTCGACGCCTCGGCAGATGGTTTCGGGGATGGCGAAGGGTGTGGCATGGTGGTTCTCAAGCGGCTCAGCGACGCACGAGCGCAGGGCGATCCGATTCTGGCCGTGATTCGCGGCAGCGCCACCAACCATGACGGCGCCAGCAGTGGCCTGACTGTGCCAAGCGGAGCAGCACAGGCTGCTTTGCTCCGCCAGGCGCTGGCGAACGGAGCTGTGCACGCACACACCGTCGGATACGTCGAGGCGCACGGCACAGGCACAAAGCTGGGCGACCCCATCGAGATGAATGCGATCGCCTCCGTCTACTGCGCCACACCAGAACGACAAGCACCGCTGTGGGTCGGGTCGGCCAAGACCAACATCGGCCACCTGCAGGAGGCGGCTGGGGTCGCTGGACTGATCAAGGTCATCCTGTGCATGCAGCACGGCGAGATCGCCCCCCACCTGCACTTTCACCAACCCAATCCGTACATCGAGTGGGACCGCATGGCCGTCGCCGTGCCAACCGCACGTACGCCCTGGCCTGCTGGGAAAAAAGTTGCTGCAGTCAGTGCATTTGGAATGGGCGGCTCGAACGCCCATGTCGTGCTCGAGGAAGCCCCCGCCCCCAAGGCCCTTTCCACTGGCCAGTTCGAACGGCCCTGCCATCTGCTGGCACTCTCCGCCCGCAACGCCGCCGCCCTGGCCGCACTCGTGCAGCGCTATGCTTCCCATCTGCAGGAACAACCCGGCATTGGGATCGGCGATCTCTGCTACAGCGCTGCAACGGGACGCAACCATTTTACTCACCGGCTGGCATTTGTCACAGATTCGCCCGAACAGCTCCAGGAGCAGCTGGCAGCCTACAGCCGGAGGAATCGCCAACAAGCCGGCACCCCTCTGGGCGAACAGGCTGAAGCGCAGCCACATCCCAAGCTCGCCTTCCTCTTCACTGGCCAGGGTGCGCAGGTCACTGGCATGGGACAGGAACTCTATGCGACCCAGCCTCTCTTCCGCCAGACCCTCGATCGCTGCGCCGAACTGCTGGCCGGCCAGATGGCGGCACCGCTGCTGCAGGTGCTGGGCTATGTGCCGTCTGCAGAGAACGATGCCGCCGCCATCGACCGCACCGAAAACGCACAGCCGGCCCTCTTTGCCCTGGAGTATGCGCTGGCCACACTCTGGCTCTCCTGGGGAGGAAAACCGGATCTGCTGCTCGGCCACAGCGTGGGAGAGCTCGCAGCGGCCTGTGTGGCCGGAATCTTCAGCCTGGAGGATGGACTCAAGCTGGCCGCCGCACGTGGCCGGCTGATGGGTGCGCTGCCACCAGAAGGCACAATGGTTGCGCTGCAGGCGAGCGAGGCGCGTGTGCAGACTGCAGTCGCTGCCTGGCAGACCACCCACCCGCAGGCCGCAGCACTCTCGATTGCAGCAGTCAACGGCCCTACCAGTGTCGTGCTCTCCGGCAGCAGTGCGGCGGTGATGTCCGTTGCAGCCGGCCTCGCTGCCGAAGGCATCAAACAACAGCCGTTGAAGGTCTCGCACGCCTTTCACTCCCCGCTGATGGCGCCGATGCTGCAAGCATTCCAGGAGGTTGCGGCCAGCATTCGCTACAGCCCAGCGCGCATGCGCATCGTTTCAGCCGTGACCGGCAAGATAGCTGGCAAGGAACTGGCTACCCCCGACTACTGGGTTCGTCACGTGGTCGAACCTGTGCGCTTTGCCGACAGCGTAGCCACCCTGCACAAGCTGGGCGCCCAGACGTTCCTGGAAATCGGCCCCAAACCCGTGCTGCTGGGCATGGTGGGCGAATGCCTGGAGGCGCTGGCCGGCCCCGCTGCGAACACGCAGCCGTCCTCTGTCTTCCTGCCCTCCCTCCGCTCCGGGCAGAGCGAGTGGCAGCAGATGCTCGCCAGCCTGGGTGAACTCTATGTCCAGGGGGTGCCCATCGACTGGCAGGGCTTCGACCGTGGCTATCCAAGGCAGAAGGTCTCGCTGCCGACCTACCCTTTCCAGCGCGAGGTCTACTGGGCCTCATCACCTCCTGCCGCCTCTCCGCCTGCAGACATGGCGCAGGCCAACTCAGCGACACTGGCAGGCTGGCTCGACACACAAAATCTGCACCATCTGGCAGCCACCCTGGCGGAGCAGGCAGGGCTGGCTGGCGCGGCGGAACACGCGGAGTCGGTGGAATCCCGGCTGCTCGCAGCGCTGCAGGAGTTGCGCCGCCAACAGCAGCTGCAAGCTCAACTGGAACCACTTTTTTACTCGGTCGACTGGATTCGTCAAGCGCTACCCGCCCCTGCTGCACCCTCCGCAGCCGGCCGATGGCTCCTCTTGGCAGACCGGCAGGGAGTGGGCGACGCGCTGGCTGCCCTGTTGGCTGCGCACGGCGAGCAGGTTCACTGTGTTTATGCCGGCCTCGATCCCGCCCACATCGACGAAGTGTTGGCGCAGCTGGCCATGCCAGACACTCACCCCTGGCGTGGAACCATCCACCTCTGGAGCCTGGATACCAGCGACTCACCGGCCGATGCAGAGTCCTTGCAAGCGCTGCAGCAGCGGAATCTGGGCTGTGTGCTGCGCATTGTTCAGCATCTGGCGGCGGAACAGGAGACGAACAGCACTGCTGGGCGGCTATGGCTGGTGACGCAAGGTGCCCAGCAGATAGCAGAGACCGAGCCTGTCTCCTTCGCGCAAAGTCCGCTGTGGGGAATGGGCAAAGTCGTTGCTCTGGAGCACCCTGAGCTCTTTGGCGGGCTGGTCGATCTCGAACCTGGAGCAGTACCCTCAGCGTCTGCCCAGGTACTGCTCCAAGAGATAGGTCAGACCTGGCAGCACAGTGCGCCTGGCGAGCCACGTGAGACCCAGCTGGCCTGGCGCCAGGGAGAGCGCTATGCCGCACGGCTCATCCGGAGCTGCGCAGAGAGCCTGCGCCCGGTCGCGCGCCCGGCCATTGCTCCCGGCGCAACCTATCTGGTGACAGGTGGACTGGGCGCGCTGGGTCTGCAGGTGGCCGAATGGCTGGCCGGTCAGGGCGCGACCCATCTGCTGCTGACCGGCCGGCGCGGGGTCACCACCAAAGCGCAGCGTGCCGTAGTCGAGCGCCTGGCCGCAGGCGGTGTGGAGGTACGAATTGCCCAGCTCGATGTAGCCGACCCCGTTGCAATGCAGCAGCTATTCGCCGAGTTGAAGGCTGCGAGCGACGCAGGAAGGCCACTCAAAGGGGTGATGCATGTGGCCGGGGTTCTGGACGACGGCATTTTGCTCAACCAGAGCTGGGCGCGTTTTGAAGGGGTACTCAGCGCCAAGGTGCAGGGCAGCTGGCTGCTGCACACATTGACCCAGGGTATGGCGCTGGACTTCATGCTTTTTTTCTCTTCGGTAGCCTCGCTGCTGGGGAACCCAGGTCAGGCAGCCTATGCCGCCGGCAACGCATTTCTCGATGGGCTGGCGCGTAGCCGCCACCAGCAGGGGCTGCCTGGCCTCAGCCTCAACTGGGGCGCGTGGGACGGCGAAGAAGAACGAGACGGAGGCATGGCCACACGCGTCGCCGCAGGGACAGGCCGACGCATGCTGGATGCGGCACAATTCATGTCACCCCAGCTGGCCTTGCTGGCTCTAGAGCAGCTGTTGGGCCGCTCCGGCCAGTACGGCATCGCCCGGATCGACTGGAGCCGGCTGAACAGCTCGTCCGCCACCCCCTTCCTCGCCAATTTTGTCTTGTCGGAGAGTCGCTCAGAACCGGCCCTCTCCTGGCAGCAGCAGCTGGCCGCGTTGCCACCCAGCCGGCGCCTGGACCATCTGCAGCGCTCCTTGCAGCAAATGGTCGGCTCTATCCTGGGCATGGCCGAACCGCCCAGCATCGCCAGCGGCTTCACCGATCTCGGCATGGACTCGCTGATGGCACTGGAACTGCGCCGTGCGCTGGAACACGCCTGCGCATGCAAGCTCCCCACCACACTGGTCTTCGAACACCCCTCCATCGCTGCCCTGACCGAATATCTGCTGGCTGAGATACTGGCGCTCTCTACAGCCGAGGCCAGCCGGCCGGCGCCACAGCAGACCCGCAACCCAGCCGAGCCAAGCGCGGCGATCAACCCAGCCGAGCCGATCGCAGTCATCAGCATGGCCTGTCGATTCCCGGGCGCTGACAGTCCGGAAGCCTTCTGGGAAATTTTGTGCAGCATGCACGACAGGGTGCGCGACATTCCACCTGAACGCTGGGATGTCGACGCCTTCTACGATCCGCAGCGCCCCAAAGCCGGCAAGATGTACACGCGCGCCGGCGCCTTCCTTGACCAGGTAGACCACTTCGACCCGCTCTTTTTTGGCATCTCCCCGCGCGAGGCCGCCACTATCGACCCCCAGCACCGTCTGCTGCTCGAAGTCAGCTGGGAGGTGCTGGAGCGGAGCGGATTGGCCCAGCACACGCTGGTCGACAGCCACACCGGGGTCTTTGTCGGGATCGGGGAGAGCGACTATGCGCTGGCTGCCGGCCTGCACGACCTATCGAGGCTGGAACCCCACCAAGCGACCGGGGTCGGCCACAGCATCGCTGCCGGAAGGCTGGCGTACACGCTGGGAGTGCAGGGGCCGGTGCTGGCGGTAGACACTGCCTGCTCCTCAGCACTGGTGGCGCTGCATCTGGCTTGCCAAAGTCTGCGCAGCCGCGAGTGCGACCTGGCCCTGGCCGGCGCAGTCAGCCTGATGCTGGCTCCCACAGCGTACGTGGCCCTCTCGCAGATGCAGGCGCTCTCCCCCGATGGCCGCTGCAAGACCTTCGACGAGACGGCCGACGGCTACGGCCGCGGCGAAGGGGGCGCGATGGTGCTGCTCAAACGGCTCGCCGACGCCGAAGCGGACGGGGACACGGTGCTGGCCGTCATTCGCGGCAGCGCCGTCAACCACGACGGACCGAGCAGCGGCCTGACCGTACCCAACAAGCGAGCCCAGGAAAAGTTGCTGGCTGCCGCCCTGTCCCACGCGCACGTCGCCGCAGCAGACATCGGCTACATCGAGGCGCACGGCACCGGCACCCCCCTCGGTGACCCCATCGAACTGCGCGCAATCGACGCAGTATTCGGCCAGCCTCGCCCACACCCACTCTACGTCGGGTCGGTCAAGACCCACATCGGCCACCTGGAAGCTGCGGCAGGCATTGCCGGCTTCGTGAAGACCGTGCTGGCTCTGCAGCATGGCCAGATTCCCCCCCACCTGCACCTGACCCGTCCCACCCCCCATCTCGACTGGGAGCAGATGGCAGTGCGCGTGCCCACCACACTGCGAGCGTGGCCGTCAGAGCGGCGGGTGGCTGGGGTCAGCGCCTTCGGCTTGAGCGGCACCAACGCCCACATCATCCTGGAGGCAGCGCCGTCAGCAGCTCCCCCCTCTGCCTCGATAGACAGGTCGCGCCCGTCCTTTCTGCTCCCGCTCTCGGCGCGTGATCCCGCAGCACTGCCGGCGCTGGCCGCACGCTACCTGGCAGCGCTGCAGACGGAACCGGACCTGGACGCGCTCTGCTACACGGCTGCGGTGGGGCGCAACCACTTTGCCCAACGAGTCGCCTTGGTGGCGCCTGACCAGAAAACACTGGAAGGTCAGCTGGCAGCCCTGGCGCGCGCAGAGCAGGCGAGCGGGGTCGTGCAGGGCAGAGCGGGACACTATGCCCCGCGTCTGGCCATGCTCTTCAGCGGACAGGGTGCGCAGACGGCAGGCATGGGTCAGGAACTCTATGCGTCTGAACCGCTTTTTCGCAGCGCGATCGACCGTTGTGCGCAGCTGCTGGAGGGACAGAGCGAACGCCCGCTGCTCGAGATGCTCCAAGACCCTGCGGCGATAGACCAGACTGCGTGCACCCAGCCTGCCCTTTTTGCGTTGGAATATGCCCTGGCGACACTGTGGATGGCGTGGGGGATCCAGCCAGACCTGCTGCTCGGCCACAGTGTGGGGGAACTGGCGGCGGCGTGTGTGGCAGGAGTCTTCAGCCTGGAGGATGGGATCAAGCTGGTGGCTGCCCGCGGGCGGCTGATGGGGGAACTGCCGCAGGCCGGCATGATGGTTGCACTGCCGGTCAGTGAAGCACGGGCCCGCACAGCCATCGACGCCCTCTACACAGTCGGCCAGAGCAGCATTCCCCTGTTCAACGGCGATGCAGCCCGCACCGAGCTGGCGATTGCCGCCGTCAACGGACCCCAGAGCGTGGTGATTTCGGGCCGGCAGGCAGCTGTCCAGGCTGTGGTGCAGAAACTGGCAGCCGAAGGGGTCAAAGCCCAGCCGCTGAAGGTCTCGCATGCCTTTCATTCCCCGCTCATGGACGACATGCTGGATGCATTTGCCGCAGTCGCCCGTACGGTGGCCTACCACCCGCCAACATTGCCGCTGGTTTCCAATCTGACCGGCCGGCTGGCTGGAGATGAAATCGCCACGGCCGAGTACTGGGTGCGCCACGTGCGCGAGGCCGTGCGTTTTGCCGATGGGGTAGCTACGCTGCACGCACAGGGCATTGAGATCTTTCTAGAAATCGGTCCCCGCCCTGTGCTGCTGGGGATGTCCGGCCACTGCCTGGAGGCGCTGTCTGGCCGGACAGGCACTTTTTCCCTGCTGCCATCGCTGCGTCCGGGCGAGCCGGAAAGCCGTCAGATGCTCTCCAGCCTGGGCCAGCTCTATGTGCGGGGGAGTGCAGTCGACTGGGAGACCTTCACACCGCCTGCCAACCGGCAGCGTATTCTGCTGCCCACCTACCCCTTCCAACGCCAGCGCTACTGGCACGAATCCGCTGCACCCGCGAGCAGCGCCGCCGCAGAAGCAGCTGCCCCCACAGACAAGGCCGACCAGGGTGTAAAGCTGCCGCCGGACGAACAAACCACCCCGCAATCGCAACAAGAGATACTCCACTCTCTGCAGCAGACCCTGGCGCGGATTCTCCGCCTGGAGAACACACAGCGGCTGGATGCGCAGCAGAGCCTGTTGGAGCTGGGACTCGACTCGTTGCTGGCATTCGAGGCGCGCAACCAGCTCTCCGCGCTGCTGGGCTGCGAACTGCCTGCCACGCTGCTCTACGACTACCCCACCCTCGAGAAATTGGCTGCCTATCTGAGCCCCATCGCCGGCTTTGCCGCCACTTCCTCAGCGGCCGGGGTGCAGCAGAAGCCGGCCCGCCCAGCCACACACCCAGCCACACACCTGGCGCACAGCCATAGCGCAGTCGTGGCACTGCAGCCGCACGGGACAAAACCGCCCCTCTTCTGCCTGCCGCCCATCGCCGGCACCGTACAGCCTTACGCCCAGCTGGCTGCCCAGCTCGGCCCTGACCAGCCGGTCTACGGCTTGCAGGCGGTTGGGGTGGAGAACGACCACACGCCGCTGACAGACCTGCGCGAGATAGCAGCCTACTTCATCGCTGCGCTGCAGTCTGTACAGCCACAAGGACCCTACTACCTCTGCGGCTGGTCGTTCGGCATCTTTCCAGCCTTTGAAATGGCTCAGCAGCTTCACCAGCACGGCGAGCAGGTTGCGCTGCTGGCGGCACTCGACCAGGAAATGCTGGCCGGCAACAAGCTGGAACGGCTCTGGAACGGCACCCGTTTCCTGTTCACGACCGGCATCCCCAATCTCTGGCCCTATCTGAGCGACGTCTTTCAATCGGCCGGCAAAACGCAGGCAGCGCCGCTCGCCCCGCAGCTGAACGCCCTGCGCACGGCAGTGGGGATGCGCCTCCTGCGCGTGATGACGGCCAACAGCCAGGCCCTGGCCGACTACCAGCCCCACGGCTATCCAGGCTCGCTGGTGCTCTTCCAGACGCGTGCCCTGCGCCAGCGCCTGCTGCAAGATCCCACAGCGGGATGGGGAAAGTACGTGCGCGGCGGCGTCAGGCGGCACGACATCCCGGGCCACCATATGAACCTGCTGCTGGCCCCACAGGTTGCCGGTGTGGCGGAAAAGATGCAACAGGTGCTGCACGAGCTGCATGCCAGCCACCCATGAACCCCTTTCAGCGAACGTTTGAAGTTGATTTCAGTGAAGTAAGGAGCTTTTATGTCGTACGAATTCCTGCCTGACCGCATGTACCTGATGCCCACCCACTTCGGACCTGCGCTGGGGCCGCGCCAGAACCCGGAGGGAGGGCGGTTCTCCTTCCAGGACAACCCAAAGTCGACGACCTATGTGGTCAACTTTCTCAGCGATGCCCGGCAGCTGGAGACAATGCTGCCCCCTGGCTTCGAGCTGGCCGGCGAACCGGTGGTGACCGTCTCGCTCACCTACATGACCGAGATCGGCTGGCTGGCGGGACGAGGCTACGCCATGCTCGGGCTGACCATCCCCGCCACCTTCCGCGGCCAACAGGACACGGCCACAGGCGACTTCATGACCGTCCTCTGGGAGAACATGGCAGATCCCATCATCACCGGGCGCGAAGAGCTGGGCTTCTCCAAGATCTACTGTTCATTGCCTGACCCAGTGGTCTATCAGGGCAGAACTCACTGCACCGCCAACTGGGAGGGCTACAAGTTCATGGACCTGACGGTGGAGAACCTGCGTCCCCTGGCCCCGGCGGAGATCGGCGCCATACTGGGAGGCAGACGCAGCGCCGGCTACCTGCACTACAAATACATGCCGCGCACCGGGGAGTGGGGTGTGGCCGACGCCGCCTACGTCACCCTCTCGCCCAGCGGGGCCTCCCACCAGAAGCCGGAGGGAGTCTGGGCAGGGGAAGGGAGCGTGCACTTCCATGCAGCACGCTGGGAGGATATGCCGACGCAGTGCCGCATCGTCAACGCCTTTCATGCCTTGCCCGTGCTCGAGCCACGCGGCGCCTTGATGATGAAAGCGGTAGGCGGCGCCGACATGTATAGCCAGCGTATTCTGCGTTGACAGGCAAAGGGGCAGCTATGAACCCGGAACAAATCCGTCAGGCTGAAAAAGCTTTCTATCGACAGCTCAACCAGATTGTCGAGCCGCTCGTTCTGGCAGGGATTGGGGGGCCTCAGCTCTTTCCGGTGGGTCTGATCCTGCTCGAAACGCGCGGCCGGTTGTCCGGACGTTTCTATCGTACGCCCGTCGTTGCCCTGCGCTGGGGCGAACTCTTCTTTGTAAGCACCGTGCGCACCCAGTCGCAGTGGGTGCAAAATCTGGCCGCCCACCCGGAGATTGACTGCTGGGTCAACGGCAGGCAGCGGCAGGCAACCGCCTATGTGTTCAGCCCAGAAGTGGCCCCCTCTGCGTTGGCAACCCTGCCAGATCCGCTCCAGCGCATCGCACCCGGGCTACGCCTGTACAGCGACCTGGCACGCGTCAGCATCGCCGTGCTCGATCTCTCTGGGCCGTTCGGCAGGGCTGAAGAGGCAGCCCAGACACCTGCAGGAACAGCCCATCTGCCCCCAGCGTGAACCAGTGTTGGGCAAGCCATCGAGGCTGCAACGCATATCAAATCGTTCGTAAAAAAGGAGAATCGTTGTGAACATGCCGGATCGAATCAGGAGTGGGTTCAACTTTGACGAAGCGCTGGAGATGACAGATCTCTGCCGTCTGGTCTACAAGGTCTTCGACGAGACTGCATCGACCGACTCCGAGGCGCTCTTCAACGCCTTGTACAGCGGGGAGTGGCGTTACGTGCACGCCATCAGCGACTACGACACCGACGGCCGCTGCATGATTTTGCAGAGAGGGCAACGCAACCAGTTTGTCATCGTCTTCCGTGGCTCGATTGTCACAGGCGGTGGGATCGAGCTGACCAACCTGGCTGCCGGGCTGGAAGACCGCATGGTCGAATACGAGAAACTGCGCGGGGAGCCGATCCACCCCCCGCGCGATACCCGCGTGCACCAGGGCTATCTGAACACCTTCAACGGCTTCAAGGACGAGCTGGTCTTCTTCTTCGAGACGCTGGTCGGGTCACAGCTGGAGCAGAGCCTGATGGCCGGTCTGGTCGAGTCGGACGACAACGAGACCGCCTCGCGCATCGCAGCACTGGGTGCCGGGCTGGGGGTCAAATATGGCCGTGAGGTCGG
Source organism: uncultured Chloroflexota bacterium (assembly GCA_903879975.1). Lineage (GTDB taxonomy): Bacteria > Chloroflexota > Anaerolineae > Caldilineales > Caldilineaceae > Caldilinea. Next base: position 11,186 of record CAIRNL010000434.1, read on the forward strand.
CAAGAAGATCGCCCAGCAGATCACCGAGGTGGTGGGACAGATCAAGCAGGGCGAGATCGGCCTTTCTGCGGTCTCTCTGGACAAACTGGTGGCCAAGAATGTTCGTTTCCAAGAGGTGCTGATGGGGCAGAGTGAAACCCAGCGTTCAGACCCGAAGAATGACCGGCTGGAGGTCTATGTCACCGGCCACAGCCTGGGAGGAGCGCTGTCGACGTTGTGCGTGCTCTATCTCAAACGCTACTTCGACTCGCAGTCTGACTGGCCGGCCTATGCGCTCAAAAAGTACAGCATCGGCAGCCCCCGTGTGGGCAACAAATCCTTTGTCGAATACTACAACAGTCTTCTGGGCGGCTTCAGCCAGCGCATCCAGAACCTGGCAGACCCGGTTCCATACGGGCCGCGCGACCCAGTGCCGCCCAGCGCGCTGCCCGCACTGCTGGTGCCGGGGGTCGACCACATCCGCAACGGGGACGAGTTCTACGCCTTCTTCCAGCATGTTGGGGAGACCTATACGATCTTTGGGACAGGGCACCAGACCCTGGACCTGGACTTCGGCGGGCCGTTCAAAATCAGTATCCCCATCCCCTTCCCGCACGGGCCGGACGGCTACAAGGACATGCTGATCGAGGCTCACGAGGCCCAGCAGCGCATGCTCAAACCTTTCCAGGGACTCACGACTTCGCTCTTTGCCAACCAGGAACAGCAGCTGACCGACCTGCAAAAGCAGCTGGCTGCGCTGCAAGCCGCGGTCAAGGAGCTGACGGCAGGCAAAGCCCAATCATGAGGAACGTCCGGTGTTCGCTCCCGCACAGTGGCTCTGGACACCGGGCAGTTCTTCCAGGAGAATGCTGGTGTCCGGACTGAATCGTCGCCGCCTCTGGGCCAATCGACATCGTTATCTGCGTATCGCAGCGTACTGGGTGAGCCTGGTCTCGCACCTGATCTGGTGGGATCTGCTTTTTGCCCTGCCTGGGCTGCGCCGGATGCGTGTGCCGCGTGAAGTGCGCTGGCAGCAGCTGGCACGTCGCTACTGCTGCCTGGCCACTGCGGTGGGCGGACTGTGGATCAAGCTGGGGCAGTTCCTCAGCCTGCGCGTCGATCTCTTCCCTGCCGGCGTCGTTCAGGAGCTCGAGCTGCTGCGCGACCAGGCGCCAACAGTTCCCTACACCGCCATCGCACCATTGATAGAGGCTGAGCTCGGAGCGCCCGTAGGCGAGCTCTTTGCCTGGTTCTCGACTGAGGCGATTGCCGCAGCCTCCGTTGCACAGGTACACCGTGGGCAGCTGCATACTGGGCAGCAGGTCGTGGTCAAGGTGCTGCGTCCAGGTACCCCCGAGCTGTTTGCGTTGGATCTGAGCCTGGTCACTCTCTTTGTGCGCCTTCTGGGGCTGGTGCCGCTGGTCCGTCGCAGCTTTGACCTCGACCGGATGCTGGCTGAATTCACCGCAGTGACCTTTCGCGAGCTGGACATGCG
>CAIRNL010000435.1 GCA_903879975.1 uncultured Chloroflexota bacterium
CCAGGCCAGCGGATCATCAGCATCGTCCAATTCCGTCGACGACGAGTCGTCTTCCCAGTCATCGGCATCCGTGAGCGCAGCGCTGCGGCGGTTGGCGGCCAGAGCTGGCGTCCGCTGTTCTAGGGTATAGCCCATGCCATCATGCAAGTGCAACACGGAATACGTGTGCAGAACCATGTGTAGGTCGTCCGGTGGCACCGGGTCATGGAACACACTGCGCCCGATGAGCAGTGCGGCCAGTTCCCAACTCGGCACAACCTTGTCCACCCGGCGTACTGCGGTCACGATTTCTTCAGCAGCCAGAGCGACCTGGATATTGCGGTCCCGGATCGTCTCTTCGTGGCGCGCCTCACGCGGCTGCAGGCGCAGCAGGTATTCGCCCTTGACGGCATCCAGCACCATTATCAACACATCGTCGCGTCCCTGCCCGCCCTGATCTTCGATCCACTCGGCAAAGGGCAGGCCAAGGCGCAACGACCATATCTTGCGTTCAATGGCCGCCTCGGCCTGGATCGTCGGCCCGCCCATCAAGTCGATGGTCAGGACACGGGTGTCAGGTCGCTGAGTCTGGAAGAATTGCGGGAAAAAGACAGCGTGTTCCAATTCGTCCAGGAGCAGGAAACCGCGCCGCGCTTCTTCCGTCGCCAACGGGTGGCGGAAAGTACTTCCCTGCAACAAGTGGGAAAGCCAGCCGATTCGATTGGGCGCCACAGGCACCGCCTGATAGATATCGCGGATCGCCCGATAGACGGCCTGTCGTGCTCCCTTTCCGACCGGTCGCTGCCGACCGATCGTCGTCAGCAGCGCATCGATGGACAGGGGTTGTTGTGATACACTCAGCGCTCCGACCACACAAGATGTATAGCTTGGGTAGCGAGCAGACTTTTCCGTCATGGACATTCTCCTATCCCCTCCAATGTTGGCTGGATTATCGCACAACACAACTCAAATGTCTATTGCCCGTGTCAGATTGGGCTAATTTCAGGACACAGCGATCGTAAAGCCTGTCATCCCAGCTCTATCTCTGGTATCATAGTGGCAGTTCAGCCCTTATTTTACTGACAAGAAATTGAATCAATCCTTGCAGGAAACTTACAATTCGTCTAGTTATACAGCATATATTTGGAGATTTTACCATGCAAGAAACTCTTGCACAGACTAGTGCGAGCGCACCTGCTGGCCGATCGTTTGTCACGGGGCTGCGTTGTCTGCGTTGCGGCACCCACTACACTGCTGAGGAGGTGCAATATGTCTGTGGCTGCCGTCCCAACATAGGCAGCGACATGGGCACGTTGAACGTCGAGTACGACTATGCAGCAATCGCCGCCACCTTGACGCCGGCACATGTGCAGGCCGATCCGGACCCTTCGATCGGCCGTTTCTGGCCGCTGCTGCCCATAGGCCGGCGTGCCAGCCTGCCGCCCTTGCCGGTGGGTAACACACCGCTGCTGCCCGTCGCTCGCCTGCGCAGTAGCAGTGGCCTCCGGCACTTATTTGTCAAGGACGATGGCCGCAACCCGAGCGCATCCCTCAAGGATCGCGCTTCGGCGATTGCCGTTGCGCGCGCGCAGGAGGCTGGGCGCCGAGTCGTGGCGACAGCCAGCACAGGCAATGCGGCGGCGGCGCTGGCCGGTCAGGCAGCTGCCGCCGGCCAGTCGACGGTGATCTTCGTCCCCAAGACGGCGCCGCCGGCCAAAATTGCGCAACTGCTGGTCTACGGCAGCACCGTGCTGGCGGTCGACGGCAGCTACGACGATGCCTTCGACCTGTGCATGGCCGCCTGCAGCGAGTTTGGCTGGTACAATCGCAACACGGGCTACAACCCTTACATGACCGAGGGTAAGAAGACCGTCTCCTACGAAATTGCGCTCCAATTGACGGCGGCAGGTGTGGCAACCGGCTGCGCGCCCTTGGCGGCACCCGATGCCGTCTTTGTCTCTGTGGGTGACGGCTGTATCATCGGCGGCGTGCACAAGGGATTCAAGGATCTGCTCACGCTGGGCTGGATCGAGCGCATGCCGCGCATCTATGGCGTACAGTCAGCGCTGAGTCCTGCGCTCCACAACGCCTGGCGCGCAGGCGCCGAGGTGCCACAGCCCGTCCATGCTACGACACGCGCCGACAGCATCAGCGTCGACGCGCCGCGCGACCCGATCAAGGCGCTCAACGCGGTGCGCCAGAGTGGGGGAGGGTTCGTCCTTGTCGAGGATACGGCCATTTTACAGGCCATGCTGCCGCTGGCGCGGCTGGGTGCAGTCTTCGGCGAACCGGCGGGCGCCACGGCCTATGCTGGCCTGCTGCAGGCATGGTGCGACGG
>CAIRNL010000436.1 GCA_903879975.1 uncultured Chloroflexota bacterium
AAAGAGTTGCTTGCTGACGATCGTGGGCGGCAGGCTTGGGAAATTCAGATGGGCACGGCCGGCTGCTACAGCGCCCGACGTACAGACGACTACATCATGCCCCTGTGCATACAGCACTGCGCACTGGCGTGCAATCTCCACCATGCGCGACTGATCGAGTTGGCGGCTGCCGCCGGTGAGAACGCTGGTACCCAGTTTGATGACAACGCGCTTTTGCATAGTGCCAAGTATAGTGGATTCGTGACCGGTTCGGTCAACATGTGAACGAAAATCCTACAGGTGCTTCTGGAAAAACTCGATTGTCCGGCGCATCGCCTCATCGAACGCGGGTGCACCGATACTGTGGCCGCCGTTCTCGTACTGATAGGACTCGTGCACCTTGCCCGCTGCGTTCAGCACAGCCGCCAGATCGGCGGAATAGCGCGCATCCACGACACTGTCATTCAGGGCATGATGAAGCTGGAGCGGCGCCTTGAGCAGGTCGATGTGTTCCGTCAGCGAGACAGCCTTCCAGAAGGGCACGGTCGTGTCGGGTGGGCCGTACACCGCCTGAATCTGCTGGCCGGCCTGCCGGCTCGATAAGTTGGTCGCAGCCGTTGGATTGTACGAAGGATCGGTGATGGAATAACGCACGAAATCGTCGTAGCTGAAGACTGCGCCCGCCCAGATCACCCCCGCTGCAATCGCCGGTTCGACGAGCATCGCGCGCAGCACCAAGTTACCGGCCATGCTGTGCCCCCACATGCCGATGCCCTCGGGATCGACATAGTCAAGCGTCTGTAGGCTCTTGAGCGCCGAAATCGCATCAATCGTATAGGCCGGCGAGAAATAGGTGCCCGTCGGCTCGCCCTCAGAGTTGCCGAAGCCGCGCAGGTCGATCTTGAAGACGACAAAACCACTGCGCGCCAGCGCGTCGACATAGGCCACATACCGCTCGGTCGTGCGGTAGCGGTTAGGCGGGATATAGCCGTGGTTGAAGACGATCGCCTTGAAGCCCCTCTCCGGTGGTTCACCGTAGGGAACGGTGAGCAGGCCGTAAATCTTGTTTCCTTCGGAAAGATAACTGGCAATATAGCGCGTGTAGTTGGCGCCATCCTCCAGTTGCTCTTCGATGATCAGATCGCTGCCCTCGATCGTGCGCGCCAGCAAAGCATCGATCGTCAGCTCGTTGCCGACAGCAAAGGGCGGTGCCGGCGGAATCGGCAGCATTGGCTTGATGGGCGGCGCCAGGCCAGGCGCCCGCAGGGTCACCGGCACAACATCGAAGGGGATGCGCAGGGTGCTCTGAGCGACGGCCATGAAGGCCGTGCCCGCCGAGTGTGCTGGCAGGATAATGGCCCGGCAGCCGCTCAAGATAGTTGTCAACAGGATCAGCAAGCAAGCAGAAGATAGACGCGTCATTGTCAAGCCGGCCATTGGTTCAGAAAGCGATCATCAAGTGTGTCTGGTTGCACATGCTACCGCAACTTCCAGGTGCACAAAAAACACCGTAACGCTCAGGCCTGTTTTCGACAGTTCCAGAGAACCCGTATCAAAAAAGAGAGGGGTGCAGGCAAATCTGCACCCCTCTCCATCCCACCCCTCCCAGCTACGAATTCGCTTCAGGCGTGGCTGTCGGCGCCTGATACCCCGGCATCATGTGGCCGCCGCGGTCTGGCATCTGGCCGTCAAACCCGGGCATGCCGTGATGATGGAAATCCCTCCCCCCATCCTGGCCCCGGAATCCACCGTGCATGCCCTCACCGAACATGCCACCATCAAACAAGCCGCGACCCAGGAAACCACGCCCCATCTGTCCTTGTTGCTCCAGCAAGAGGTCGGCCTGTTCCTGCGTGATAGCACCAGCCTCTACCGCAGCGCTCAGCGCGTCCTCCAGTGACTGCACCGTTTCGGCTGCATAGTACTGCATGAACGCGTGGTGAGCCTTCATCAGATCGGCCTGCTCCTGGGTGAGCGTGCCGTCCTCCACCGCCTTGTCAATCATGGCAGCGTGCGCCTTGAGCTGGGCGTCCTGCAGTTCCTCCACGGTGATCCCAAGCGCATCGGCCAGGAACCCTTGAAACTCACTGCGCATCTCTCCCAAGCCAAAACCCTGCATGCCCTCGCCATGCATGCCACCGCGTCCCCACGGGATAGCAGGCGCGGCCGGCTGGTCGCCGCTGCCATCGTCACTCTGTGCAAAGGTGGCCATGGGCGCAACGGCCACCGCCGCAAGCACGAGCGCGCCGACAACAATGCCAGCCATCAACCATTCTTTCCAGTTTGTCTTGTTACTCATAGGATACACTCTCCCTTTTCCATGATGTTGGTGAAAACGAGCAGGGAACCCTCGCTCCCTTCTTTCTCTACTCTGCCGGACAGGTGCTAGAAAAGAGAGCGAAAAACGTTTGGGAAGTGTAAATTCTGCAGCCAGGCGATCCAGTACATCCAGAGCCGCTTCGACCGATAGCTCTCCACCGCCGGCCGACCGCTATGACAGCTACCGGCCACTGGGATTTGCCGCTGACGGCGCATACTGATCCACGGCCTCGTAC
>CAIRNL010000437.1 GCA_903879975.1 uncultured Chloroflexota bacterium
GACCTGCGCGGCGCCAATCTCAGTTGGGCCTATCTGCAGGGCGCCAATTTCAGCGCAGTCACAGAAGGCGAGCTGGGCAGCGACCTGCGCGGCGTAGTCGCCAAGGGCGCAGTGCTGACCGGCGCAAGCCTGAGCGGCAGCAACCTCAGCGGAGCGATCCTGGAGGGCGCACTGATGACTGGAGTCTCCATGCAACAGATGAACCTGCAAGGAGCCATTCTGGTCGATACCAACTTAAGCGGCAGCAACCTGCGTGGTGCTCTGCTCGACGGCGCCGATCTGACCGGCGCCAACCTATCCTACACCGACCTGCGCGGCGCATCGCTGCGCGGCGCCCGCCTGGAGTGGAGCGATCTGCGCGGCAGCCAACTGGCAGCTGCGCCGGCCGACGACGCCACAGACGACGCCACAGACGACGCCACAGACGACGCCACAGACGACGCACAATCTTCACAACTGGACGCCGACCTCATCGGCATCAGCTACAACCAGGAGACAAAGTGGCCAGAAGGATTTGATGTGCCGACAACTGCACGGAGAGTCTTCTAAGCCATTTCCCCGTGCAACATGGACCAGCGGAGTAGTTTATGTACAAACAATTATCCAAGATAGAGCACCTGTCGCGGCGCGATCTGCTCAAGTACATGGGAGGCGCCAGCTTGCTGTTGGCTGGCGGCTGCGGCCGCAGCAACAACTCAGCGCCAGCAGATCTCGCCGGATCGGACCCGACAGACCCCGATGCGGCTCTGGGTGCTTCCGTGGTGCGCGTCGCCTTCCTGAATTATCCGAGAACGCTCGATCCCGCACGCGCCCAGTCGATGGAGGAGATGCAGTGCGCCTACACGCTCTACGACGCCCTCATTTATGTCACCCCAGACTTGACGCCACAGCCCTTGTTGGCCGCCAGCTGGCAGGCGGCAGCAGACCGACTCTCCTGGACCTTTGAACTGCAACGCAACGTCCGCTTTCACAACAATGCAGTGCTCACAGCGGCCGACGTGGCCTACACTTTCAACCGCATCCTGGATCCTGCGCTTGGGTCGTCAACTCGCCTGATCTTCGATTTTGTAGAGCGGGTTGAGGCGGTCGATGAGTATACGGTGCGCTTCGTGCTCTCATCGCCCAATGTCGATTTGCCGCTGCTGGTGGGAACTCCGCTTACGGGCATCGTCCCCAACGGAACCAGCTCTGCCACCTTGTCCGCACAACCCACAGGGACCGCTGGCTGGCGTGTTGCTGAGATGATCGGCAGCGAGTCTATCCGTTTTGTACGCAACCTTGACTACTGGGACACAAAATATGTGATGCAGTTCGAGACCCTCGAATATCGCTACTTCCCCTCCATCGTAGCCCAAGTTGAGGCAATGCTTGCCAATGAAATTGATCTGATCCCGGATGTCCCGGCCACCAGTCTGGAAACCTTCGACAACAACCGCGACATTACGGTACAGGAGGTGCCCAGCGGACGCTATCTGGCGATTGCGATGCGCACAGATCTGCCGCCGTTCGATGATCCACGCGTGCGAGAAGCCATGCGGCTGTGCATGGATCGCGCCGCTATACAACGCCAGATGCTGGCAGGGCGCGGTGTCCTGGCCAGCGATCAGCCGATCTCCCCAGTTCATCCCTTTCAGGCAGAGCTGCCCCCACGCCCCTACGATCCGGAACAGGCGCGCCAGTTGTTGTTACAGGCCGGCTACAACAACGGGTTACAATTCAGCTTGATTACATCACCGACTGCGCCGGGTATGGTAGAAATGGCCCAGATGTTTCAGACGATGGCTCTGCCTGCTGGTATCAAACTCGATCCTATCTCCGTGCCACCCGATGTTTATTTGACTGACTATGCGGGCAGAGCACCGTTGCACACAATTGAGTGGGGAATGCGGCCCAGTGTGGACGAAACGCTCGTAAACAGCTATTATTCCCAGGCGCCGACGAATTATAGTCACTATGTCAATCCAGATCTTGACCGCATGATCGAGGCCGCACGCAGTGAATCAGACCCGACCAGCCGAGCGGAACTATACCGTGCGATCCAAGAGTTAATCATGCAGGACGTGGCTATGATCATCCCCTGCTTCATGCCAGTGCTGACAGCGATTCACAGTACTGTGACAGGATTCAGTTCGCATCCAACAGGGTGGTTAGATTATTCGGGCGTGCATCGGATAGCGACGAATGAGTCAGCAGACTCGTCTCGCCAGGCTGGTAGCTAAGTCCCAGAAAGGAAGGATGAAATGGACGACCCACAGAACAAAGAAATCTTGCAACGCGTGCTGCAACGTCTGGAGCAGAATGAGACAAGATTGACCCAGGTCTCCCAACAGCTGACCCAAATTGTCGCCCTGGCCGCCCAGCCGACAGCGGCGGACAGCGAGGCCGATGCAGAGCCGGAACCGGAGAAGACCAACCGCTTGACTGCTTTTGTGACCCTGTCAGCACTGATTGCCGCCATCGTCATGGTCTTTATCTCACTCTTTCAGATGTATCTCGATCCAGGCGAATCGGCCAACGCAGGGATGGCAGCCGCATTCAATCGCGAGCTCGTGCAGAATATCAACTATGGGCAACTGTACTCTGAGTACCGCGCCTACACCGAGTA
>CAIRNL010000438.1 GCA_903879975.1 uncultured Chloroflexota bacterium
AGGGTCAGCATCGCTGTCCGTGGCATTGTCGCTGCCTGCGTCCTGCGCACTGACCACATAGCCAGTTGGCGGCACAAACTGCACTGAATAGGTTCCCGGGATCAAGTGCTCGAATTTGTAATAGCCATCTGTAGCGGTCTGGGTCTCAGCCACCACAGCGTTATTGGTGTCTAGCAGTTTGACGGTCACACCCGGTACACCGGTCTCGCTGGCGTCCTGGAACCCGTCACGATTGGTATCGAGCCAGACGTAGTCCCCAATGCTGGCCGGTTCTACTGGCAAGAACAAGCCCATATCCCAGGTCATGTCATTCTCACCGCGATCTAGCGTTGTCGTGACACTCCTGCCTGTCGTTGGGTCAGTGTCGCTGTCCACTGCATTGTCGCTGCCTACGTCTTGAGGGCTGACACGGTATCCTGCTGGTATTGTAAACTGCACAGCATAACTGCCTGCCAACAGATCGTTAAAGCTGTAGTAGCCATCCGCATCGGTTGTTGTTGCAGCTATGACACTGCCCTGGCTGTCCAGCAGACTCACGACAACCCCTAGCACGCCCGTCTCGCTGGCGTCTTGAATACCATTCTCGTTGGTGTCGTACCAGACGCGGTTGCCGATGCTGGCCATGGGCGGGTTGAAGGCAAAGTCGACAGCCCAGTTTCCCTCGCCAGGAGCGATCGTCACAAGAGTACCATTTTCGTGGCTCCGGTCCGGGTTGCCGCTTTCCTGATAAACGCCTCGGCTGCCAGATTCGCTGGCGCCACCGGGTGTGGCGCTTGGGATCACCAAACCGTAGCTGGCAGGGACAGTGCCATAGGTCACCGTGTAGGTGTTGGCTTCCAGCGTGAATGAGTAGTAGCCTTGTGCATTGGTAGCTGTTGTATAGACTATTCCAGTGCTAGCCGTTGCAGTGATTACCATTCCTTCTATTGGGGTCAGTATACCTGTGCTGGCGAGCCCGTCGCGGTCGCTCTCGAGCCAGACACGGTCGCCGAACCGAGCCATTGGCCGGTAGATGCCTAAGTCCCAGGTCAGGTCGTTTGCCCCTGCCGCCAGTGTCAAGGTAATGGTCTGACCTGTCAACGGGCCTGCGTCGCTGTCCACGGTATCGCTGCTGCCGGCATCCTGTGGGCTGACGACATACCCAGCCGGTACGGTGAAGTCGACATAGTAGTCGCCTGGGGTCAGGTTGGTGAAGGTGTAGTAGCCGCTGGCGTTCGTCGTCGTCGTCAGCAGCGGTGCGACAGTGAGCGCATCGTACAAAACGACAGTCACACCCGGCACACCCGTTTCTCCACTGTCCTGGATACCATCCTGGTCGCTGTCGTACCAGACGAAGTCGCCCAGGCGGGCCAGTTCGTAGATGCCCAGGTCCCAGCTGGGATCGCTCTCGCCCGATGACAGTGTGGTCGACACGGTCTGCCCGGTCTGCAGGTCGGCGTCGCTGTCCACGGCGTCGCTGCTGCCGGCATCCTGTGGGCTGACGACATACCCAGCCGGTACGGTGAAGTTGACATAGTAGCCGCCTGGGGTCAGGTTGGTGAAGGTGTAGTAGCCGTTGGCGTTCGTCGTCGTCGTCTGGAGCAGTGTCGCGGAGACTGCGCGGTAGAGCGCCACGGCCATGCCAGGCACACCTGCCTCACCGGCATCCTGGATGCCGTCTGCGTTGCTGTCGTACCAGACGAAGTCACCCAGGCGGGCCAGTTCGTAGATGCCCAGGTCCCAGCTGGGATCGCTCTCGCCCGATGACAGTGTGGTCGACACGGTCTGCCCGGTCTGCAGGTCGGCGTCACTGTCCACGGTATCGCTGCTGCCGGCATCCTGTGGGCTGATGACGAAGCCAGCCGGTACGGTGAAGTCGACATAGTAGTCGCCTGGGGTCAGGTTGGTGAAGGTGTAGTAGCCGCTGGCGTTTGTCGTCGCCGTCAGCAGCGGTGCGACAGTGAGCGCATCGTACAAAACGACAGTCACACCCGGCACACCTGTTTCTCCACTGTCCTGGATACCATCCTGGTCGCTGTCGTACCAGACGAAGTCGCCCAGGCGGGCTGGCAGATAGAACCCAGCATCCAGGTTGGGGTAGCGTTCGTTCACCCCCAGCAGATGGATCATCTGAGAGGTGGTGGGTAACAGATCGCTGTCACTTACCTCGCTGCCGATATTTTGCAGCGTCGCTGCATATCCCTGCGGCGGCTGCACGGTCACCGTGTAGGTATCCGGGTTCAGGTTGCTGAAGCTGTAGTAGCCATTGACATCAGTCGTTGTCGTTACAACTGCTCCTGCACTGCTGGTCAAGGTCAACACGACCCCTGCTATCCCCAGTTCGCCTGCATCTTGGCTGCCGTTGCGGTTCAAATCTTCCCAGACACGATCTCCCAATGTGCCCGTAAAGTAGATTCCGCTGTCGATCGTCGGGTTGAACTCGCCTGGCGACAGACCGACTGGTGCAGTGCGCAGCGTGTTCGTGATGGCATCGCTGTCCAACGTGTCATCGTTGACATTCGCTGTAGCAGAGTCGTTGTCGTCGTCGTAGGTGGCGTCGACAGGGCTGACTGCATAGTTCGGCGGCAGTACAAAGCCCACCGTGTAGGTGGCAGGGACGAGTCCCCTAAATGCATAGTCCCCTGTCGATCCGGTTGTAGTTGTTGCAACTGCCGTCCCGTTGACATTGTAGAGATTGACAACGATGCCGGGCACTCCCGTCTCGCTGGTGCCTTGGATTCCGTCCTCGTTCAGATCGTACCAGACATAGTTGCCCAGACCGACCGTCGGATAGACTCCCATGTCCAAGGTCAGGTTCTCCTGGCCGCTGGACAGGAATCCCGTCGGTGCTGTCTGCCCTGTCGTGGGGTTGGCATCGCTGTCGTTGGTGTCGTTGGTGCCGGATGCTGTTGCATCCTGGAGGGTGACCGCATAGCTGTTCGGCAGCGTCTCCAGGTCAAAAGCTACGCTGTAGTTGCCTGGTGGGAGATCTTCGAAGCGGTATTCTCCGCTAAAATCAGTTGCAGTGGACAACGGCCGGCCGTTGTCCAGGACTGGCTGCCCGCTGGTCGCATCATAGAGCGTCACCGTTACCCCGGCAACCCCTGCTTCGCCGGAATCCTGGTAGCCATTCACATTGCTGTCCACCCAGACGTAGTTTCCTACCCTCACTGGCAGATAAAGCCCCAGGTCCCAGTTCGGGTCATTTTCGCCGGTCGTCAGCACGGTCGTCGTTGTGCGCGTGCTAGTCGGGTCCACGTCGCTGTCCTGGGTGTCGCTGAGAGTGCCCCCTGCATCCAGTGGGCTGACCGTATAGGTCACTGGTGTTGTGAACTGGACGTAGTACAAACCTGGCCTCAGACCGGTAAAGGTATAGATGCCGTTGGCATTCGTCGTCGTCGTCAGAGCGGGTTGGGCCGTCACTGCGTCGTAGAGCACCACCGGCATCCCGGCAATCCCGGTCTCCCCTGTATCCTGGATCCCGTCCCCGTCGTTGTCCAGCCAGACCCGATCACCCAGCTTTGCCAGCTGATAGATGCCCAGGTCCCATGTCGAGTCGTTCTCACCCGACACCAGTGTCGTCGCAACCGTCCGCTTGGTCAGCGGGTTAACATCGCTGTCGGTCGCCCCGCTGTTGCTCTGATCCATACCGCTGGCTCCGCTTGCGTCCTGCGGGCTGATTGCGTAGTCGGCTGGCGTTGTAAAATCAACGAAATAGTCGCCAGGGGTAAGATTGGTAAAAGTATAGTAGCCGCTCGCATTCGTCGTCGTCGTCAACACCGGCTGGCCTGTGAGTGCGTTGTAGAGCACGACAGTCACACCCGGTACACCGACCTCTGCTGCATCCTGGACACCGTCGATATCGCTGTCGAACCAGACCAGATCCCCCAGGCGCGCAGGCTGATAAAGCCCCGCGTCCAGGTGTGGGTATTGGTCATTTGTGCCCAACGGATAGCTCATCTGGAGATTCTGTGGGTTCAAGTCACTGTCTGCAGCGACTCCACCAGCGGCTGCATCCTGTGGGCTGGCCAGATAACCGGGCGGCGAGACTGCTTGCACCGTATATGTTCCTGGCGGCAGATTTGGGAAAGTGTAGTTTCCGTTGGCATCGGTCACTGTGGTGCTGATGATCTGACCGCTGCTGGCGCTGGTCAGCGTCAACGTGACCCCAGCAATCCCGGGTTCACCTGCATCCTGCACACCATCTGCGTCGAGGTCGTTCCAAACCCGATCTCCCAATCCACCTGTGTAATAGATACCGGCATCCTTGCCCAGGTTGATTTCGCCGACAGTCAACTCCTCGGAGGCTGTGACACCGGTTGGGTCAATGCTGCTGCCGCCAGCGGTTTGCGGACTGACTGCATAGTGGGTCGGCACGATCACTGCCACTTTGTAGGTTGACGGAGGGAGTGCGCTGAAGGTGTAGACACCGGACGCGTCGGTTGTTGTGGTCGCCACCGCCGTGTTGCTGGCGTTGTAGAGCACGACCTGAACCGCAGGCGCGCCTAGCTCACCCGCATCCAGAATTCCATCCTGGTTGGCGTCGTACCAGACCTGGTTGCCGATAATCGCTTCTGGGTAGAAGCCAATGTCGTAGGTATGGTTGTTGTCGCGATACACGCTTGTTGTCAGCGTAATGACCGCATCATCGCCGAGCAAGACTGCATCTGAGTCGCGCAGGTCGGCGTAGTTGGAGGTGGAACTTTCGTCGCTAGAAGAGGTCACCGTCCCTGGCTGCCAGGCTAGGCTTGCCATCGTGCCGTTGCGTTGGGTCAGCAGATAGGACTTGATTGGAGCCTGTTTTGTATTGACACGAACCTGATAATCCGTGTTGGCGTAGATATCACGGTCTGCGTTGCCGTCCGTTTTGTCACTGAAGATGTATTCACCGCGGCTGTTGGTTGTGGTCGTCAGCATCAGCACATCATCGACCGTGCCAAACTGACGGTCTGTTCCGGCATGGTACAGACGCACCGAAATTCCTGTCAGCGGCGCGTCGTTGGTATCCTGTACCCCATCTGCGTTCTGATCCACCCACACTCGATTGCCGATCTCAAGCGGAGAGGGTTCGCAGACAATTTCTAGGTCGCCCACGCCTGTACCCTTGAGGAAACTGCTGCCTACGATATAGCCGCCCCCTGTGTTCGCACCGGTCAAACTGCTCAGATAGTAGGCACCTTGTGTGTAAATGACATTGTTTGGATCCATACCGCCCAGCACAATCTCACGAGTGCCCGGCAGCACAGCAATCCCGCCGTTCTGCGTATTGAAATGGAGCGGCACGAACGCACCCCAGTAGAACTGGCCGCCGCCCACTCCCTGCCCATTGCGTCGCTGCAACGGACAGCCCGCTAGACCCTGCTGCACGAACGTATTGTTGACATTGCAGAAGCGGACTGTGTCGCCGCCGGTTACGAAATAGCTCGGAGGTGGGTTGATTTGGTAGGGAGTCCGCTGATGCCCGGAGCGATCGATGATCTGCAGCACCATCGAGCCGTCATCGTCAAATTCAATGTCCGCCAGAATCGGCTGTTTGTAGACTGCAATATTGGGGGCCATCTGTTGCCAGGGCATGAAACGCTTGGATGCGTCGAGTCCATAGGAAGCAATATAACCCGTTGATGGGGGTGTGTTATAGGTGAGCGGGAACTGGACAACGGCCGTTGCGTCCCAGCTGCCTGCCGCAATATTGTACCGATAGACCGCTGCAGCCAGATGGGCGGGGTTCTGTGAGGTAAACGCATCGCAAACTACCCCCGCGTAAACAAATCCCTTGCGGACGGCAAGACCCCAGGGGCGTCCCTCCCCGCCGGTGCAGGATGGCATTGGAACTGCTGTCTGTGTGAGGATGTCGCTGGCCCGTACCGGGTTGCTGCCCCCAATCGCTGTTTTGCGGTCGACGTTGATGGCCACCAGTTTTTTCTCGTACAGGTTGGTCAGCCACAACGTCTGTCCTTTTTCATCCAGATCAATATCGCCGATCCCTGTTCTGCCCACCCACTGTGCCACTACCAGCGGATCGTCATACTGGGCTGACCGCTGCGCGTTGCTGGGGATATTGCTTTGTCCTAAGTTGAGACCCAACGCTACCAGATCGATCAATTTCTCCGCCGAATCGCTGCCGCGTGTGCTCATGCGGTAGATGCCGCCGATCCCCAATGCGCCCAACTGGACTGAACGCTTGAGCGTCGCTGAAACCAGAATCTGACCCTGGCCCTGGTTGGCTGCCATTCCCCAGACAGCACCCACCTCAGCCCCTTTGGCCTCGCCTAGGTACGCACCGGTGCGAGTTCCTGTCGCGCCATAGCGCCAGGTGACGACACCGTCGTTTATGGCAGCATTGCTGCCCGTGCTCAGCGGGTTGCCCTGTGAGGCAGGCCCGCCATACATGACGGTCATCGCAATGTAGGGCACTGTACAGGCGGATGCGTATAGGTCAGTCACCCCATAGTTGACCTCGCAGGATGCGCCGCTGTGGAAGCGTATGCTACCCGCCGATCCTGTGATCGCTGCGCCTGCAGCGACGCTGTAGGCGCCATCTGGTCCAGTACCGTAGCCAGCCAGCAGGCCAGTAAACTCGATCCGCAGTGTCTCGGTGGCAGGCCGTGCGCTGTAAAGTCCTGACAATACATACTTGCCGTCCAACCCCACACTGTTGGTGGCAACCACGGTGTTCTGCAGATTGTATGCAGTGACTACCGCAGCTCTCGGCAACAGCGCCTCCGTGCTGTCACCCAGGCCGTTGAAGTTGGTATCCACGAACACCGATCCGCCTACGTCGCCAGACGTTGCTACACAGACGGTGGCGTTGAAAAAGCCAAAGTCAACCGTCAGATTCCCAAACGTATCGTCGCCGTCTACCGTTGTATCGGGTTCACGTCCCCCTACCAGGGTCAGTACATTCGCAGCAACATAGCCGCCGCTGCCCAGCAGCCCGCTGCGTATGCCGTGGCTGAGATTGTTGCGGTCACTGTTGGCGTCTGCTATCAAAATGCCAGCCCCCTGGCTGGGCAGTTTGTTGTACAGAGCCCCACCTGACACAAAATTGGTCTGGGTGATGACCACCAGGTAGTTGGTGCTGGCAAGCTGGGTGAACAGATAGCGCCCGTTGCTGTCGGTTGTCGTGGTCTTTTGTAGCCGATCTTTGCCAGGAGTAAAGAGATTGTTCTGATCGCTGTCCTGATAGAGCTCTACGGTCACAGCGGCGATACCACTTTCGCCGTTGTCCAATACGTTATTGTTGTTGACATCCAGCCACACCTGGTTGCCAATCTGGAGATCCGGCAGGGCAAAACCAAAGTCGTAGGCACTGTCGTTGATCCCAGGCTGCCCAACAACAAAACGAATCACACTCTCCAGGCCGGAGTTGCCTTGTTCAAGCATACCGTCGTTGTCGCGTGCATCGTTGCCGGCACCCCCCGCTCGCAGCGGCGGATTATCGGTCGTTGCCTGCGGCGTGGTCGGATAGAGTTGCTCTCCGCCGGCGGTAGCAGGGAATTTCAGCAGATTGCCCTGCACCAACGCAACCCGCAGAGTAAATTTTTCGCTTCCGGGCAGCAGCAGATTGACTTCGCCCACACTTTTCCCGTCCAACCCATAGATGCGGCTCCCCGTGCTGACGCTGCTGTTGTCATCTCGAGCTTCGGTAGGGACCGGGTCGGGATCGCTGCTAAATAGGAAATACCCGGCCGCGTCGGTTGTTGCAGTCACGATACTGCCGTTGGGGTCGGTCAATGTAACCGATACCCCTGCAACCCCTGGTTCCCCTGGGTCCTGCAGGCCATTGGCATTGTCATCACGCCAGACCCGATCTCCGATTTCAACCGGCGCAGGTAGCGCCAATAGTTCAAAATCGTGGATCAGGTCCGCGCTCATGTTGAACCCAGCATCGCTGGTCGCTGTCCAGGCAAAGTTTACACCGCTCTGGGAACGCCGGAGAGAACCATCGTTCCAACTGAATGTCGTCGCTCCTGCTGAATATTCTGTGTCTACGCTGTACGGATAGCTGTTGTTGGCGGCAATGCTGTATGTTCCTGGAATCTGATAGAGCGCGCCGCGGGCCGGTTCCCAGCGATCGTAGTTGTCGATCCGCCGGTAGGTGTCATCGAAGAATTCGACCACGCCGCCCGCATTAGTCACTGTAATGGACCCGGTGCGCCCGGCACAGACACCGCCATTCTCCAGACTCCATGCGCCTTGCGTAGGAGCAGTGGTCGAACCACTGGCGCAGAGCAGATCGCCTGCCACACCGATCGAGTAATAGCCAGCAGCTGTATCGGTGCTGCCAGGCGGCACAGGCTGTTTTGTATAGTAAATCGCTGTGTTGCTGCCGTTCTGGTTGCCAGAGTTGCGCATCTGATATCCAAAACGGTCGGCAAAACCCAGGGCAATGCTGCCAGCCGGCCCAAATTCGAGGTCAACCAGCATAGGCTGCGGGTAGGCAGCGATCCGGCGCCCCACAGGGCCACAGCTGAGGGTACGGGTGACCGCCGCGTGCCAGCCATCCTGGTATCTGTCTGACCAATGATTCCATCCGGCAGTTTTGCGCGTGCCGATCCCCAAGGCCGAACATTCATCGCCGTCGATTTGGGCGGAGCGGGTATACGCCAAAGAGAAGGAGAGTGGCAGCGTCCAGGTAATCCCACTACCAGCACCCAACGGCCTGCCGTCACTGCCAAGCGGATATGCATACACTAAAGCGCTCCCCCCAAATTTGGGGCGCACAAAAAGCCCGCTGAGGGCGGCGGTCTGCATATGGCCCGATGTATGCGTGACTACCACAGTCAGCAGACCATCAGTGATGGCAGTCGGCTGTACAACCATAGCCTGCTGGCCTGCAGGCGCGTAGACCGCAGTCGTGCCAGGCAAATCGAGCGGACGCAGACGGTCTGTGGTCGTTGTCAGCCCAAGTTGACGATTGTCGCTGTCCCCCCAGCACTTCACGGCACCGTTCGTCGTTAGGGCGCAGGTGTGTGTGTCGCCTGCACCGAGGGAAGCTATTTTTTCATTCAACTCCACAACGCTGATGGGCGACCACTTGTCTGAAATGCTGCCGTCGCCCAGTTGGCCGTCGTTGTTCTCCCCCCAGCACTTGACTGCACCACTGCTGAGCAGTGCGCAGGTATGGCCAAAGTTACCGATGCTGTTGGCGCTGATCGCTACCACCCCGCTGTTCAGTCCCATCACATTGACCGGGCGGCTGCGATTGGTATTGGCACCGTCTCCGACCTGCCCCGAGCCGATGCCCAAGGCTCCACCCCAGCACTGAACCGCGCCCGTGTTCAACAAGGCGCAGCTGGTGCGTGCTCCTGTGGCAATACTCTTCACATTCGTCAGCGGGGTCGATGCTGCGACTGTGACATCCCCTGCATAATCTTGATTCCCTACGACGACGCCATTGCCCAGCTGCCCATCCGGCTGGTATCCCCAGCATTTGACCCCCCCCGCATCCAACAGGGCACAGGCATGCCACGTGCCGCCGCGCACGGATTGGGCTCCAGTCAAAGGTGTCTGCGAACCGTTCGTAGTGGTGACGTCGACCGGCGTCTCGCGGCGTACAATCGAATCATCGCCCAACTGCGCGTAGTCGTTGCGCCCCCAGCATTTAACTCTGCCATCAGCCGCCATGATGGCACAGCTGAAATGGCTGCCTGCACCGATCGCCTTGACCCCCGACCCTAGACCAACAACCTCGACAGGAGTTGAGCTGTCGGTCGTGTTACCCGTTCCCCGCCCCAGTTGTCCGAAGAGGTTGGCGCCCCAGCATTTGACTGCTCCAGTATCTGTGAGGGCACAGGCATGCGCCTCCCCAGCAGCCAGCGCTTTGACCCCACTGGACAGACCCGTGACCGCCACGGGGAGTGCGCTGTTCGCTATAGTGCCATTCCCCAGGCGCCCGTTGGCGCCTGCACCCCAGCACTGCACACCACCGTCAACGGTCAAGGCACAGGTAAAGTCCTGCCCAGAGACGATCGTCTGCGACAACGGAGACGAAGGGACAGCGAATCTGTACGCTGGTGTGATCTGCTGCCCCTCTACACTCAGGTTGAGGGCAGCATCTCTGTCGTTAAAAAAGAGCGCGCTCACCTCATACTCGCCGTTGACGACCGGCACACTATAGGTCAATACAGACGATTGGCTGACCCGTGCCAGGTTGTAGGGGGCTGGTTGGCTGGTATAGCTCACCGTAGCCGGCGCAACCGGAAGAACATTGACAGGTGTCGTGGAGTCGGCGTTTGCACCATTGCCAAGGTTGCCCCAACCGCCGTATCCCCAACACTTCAGTGTGCCATCCGCCATCACCGCACAGGTCGTTGCCAGACCAGCATCGACTGCAGCGACCCCACTGCTCAGTCCACTCACCGCAGTGGGCAGTGCTTGGTTGGCGAGCGACCCGTTGCCGAGCCCACCATATCCGCCATACCCCCAGCAAACGACCCCGCCCGCTGTAGTTAAGGCACAAAATTTCCCGGATATGCCATACTCTCCGCCTGTGATTGAGGTGATTCCGGACAGATCGCCACTGCCAGAAGAGTTTTTGACATAATCGGCAGTATATTTGTATCCCGTCACAGTGCCGTTGCCCAGTTGTAGCGTGTCATCACTCCCCCAGCACAGCACTTTACCATCGTTGCGGAGGGCACAGGTCGCATAGGAGGCAATCGCAATCTCGGCGACATCGGTCAGCACTGCCCCGCCAGCCACAGTGACAGTGACAGGTGTGCTTTGATCCGTGATTGACCCGTTGCCGTTGCCGCCGTAAAGGCCGAGACCCCAACAGCGCACCGTTCCGTTGCCCATACGCACACATGCGTTGGTTGCATTTGCCTCGATCTGAACTGCGCCGCTGGTTATCCCAGTTACTGTGATCGGGGATGAACTGGTCGTTGTGCCGTTGCCCAACCCATAGTCGTTGTATCCCCAGCATCGGGCAGCCCCATTTTGAATGGCACAGACATAGCTGTCACCCGGATCGATGTCTGTGACGCCGCTCGAGAGACCCAGCGCGTCCACGGGTGTCGTATGAGCGATGGTCGTCCCATCCCCTAGTTGCCCATAGTTATTGGCGCCCCAGCATTTAACCCCACCCTGGTCTGTGATTGCGCAAACAATATTGTTGGAGATTGCTACCTGTATAACCCCGCTAGACAGGCCAGGCACATAGATCGTCGGCTTATTGGTGTTGACAGTTGTGCCATCACCCACGATCCCCAGCCCATTATAGCCCCAGCACTTGACCCCTCCCTGTGTCGTCAGTGCACAGGTGAAATCTTCGTCGTTGTCGCTGACAGCCACTGCCTGAACTTTGGCATCGACCCCACTGTACTGGCCACTGTCTTTGCTCCAGCCGCTGGCGTCTGCCAACTGACCTGCCCCGATATAGATCGCTCTCTGAGGGGCGCTCTCGCCGGTACAGACTAGACCGACGTAGAGATAGCCTTCGTGCACCTTGACGGCCCAGGGGCGGGCAGGCCCCTGACCGGCACAAGGGTCGCCCGTTACCCAGGGCGCGTCAGGCAAGGCGATCACGTCTGCTGCAGTCAGGGTAGTTGTCGCTGGCACCTGGACGCTCAGTCCATAAAGTTTGCGGTCGTAGAGATTGGCCAGATACAAAACACCGTTGTAATCGCTAGTATACAGATCGATGCCGCCAATACCTCGTTTACCGACGAGACCAAACGTTGCCAGATCGCCGGCGTCAAGGTACGTGCTGTTGCGGGCTGGCAATACGCCTGTATCGATCCCCAGGCTGGCAAGGCGGACACTTCCCAGTAATGCGGGGGTGGTTGGGTTGCTGTTGGGGTTGGCCGGGCGGTTGTTGTCGATCAGAAACAACGTATCGCTCTTGGCGTCAGCCGCCAACGGCGGGGCAAAGCGACGCACAACGCTGGCAGCAAAAAGACGGTCGCTGATACTCTGATAGGCAAGCCCCCAGACCGTACCGACCTGACTGCGATCTGCCAGGTCTTTGCGTTGGGTGCTGAGTTGGTCGCCTCCTGTCCAGCTGTTCTGCAAGGGTCTCTGGCTGTCGAGGACACTGGTTGCGCTGGAACCGGCTGTCGCCATCGACCAGGCAACCCGAGGCGCCACGTTGCTGTACATAGAAGACTTGATCAAACCAAAATGCACCTTGCTGCGCAGACTGGTCGCAGAGGTCAAGTTCAAAATTACAAGCCCGTTGCCCATTGATGGCTCGTAGGACGTGCCGGTGTTGCCCGGGCTGCTCCCGCTGTAGTTGGCTGGCGTGACTTGATCTGACGCGATGGTCATCTTTCCCTTGGGACCTTCGCTGTAGCCAAGTTCCTGATACCCCGAAAACACAATCTGGTATGAGGTGCCCGAGTTCAGCCCCAGAGTATACGCTCCACTCGCATCGCTGACGGTCGTTGCTGCTGGCGTCACTGAGCCGCTGATGTAGGCGGTCACAGTAATTCCAGCAACTCCAATATCACGTGGCCACAGGTCAGCGTTGCCGCTGGCTTGAATATTGGTCGGCAGTGTGATCGGGTAAGGATTCTTGCCGTCGGTTGACCGATAGCCGTCCCCGTTGTAATCGAGAAAGACAGTGCCACTCACAGGCACAAGACTCTGGAGCAGCGGTGCCGGCTGCGTGTGCTCGGCTGCGGAGCGGAAGGTGCTCTCTGCCTGCTTTTCCCCTCCTGCCGCATCAGCCGGTTGCAGCTCCGTACTCAGCATGCTTTTAATCCGTCCGCCTACCTGCACATCGGCTTCGGCTGTTGTCCACAACAACTCCGACGACCGAGCGGGCACTCTGACTGGCACTCCGGTAGCCCTTACAGATAAAGGGGCCAGCGCCACTATCGCTATGCCAACCAAAAACAGGCGACGAAGCAGGTGAACAATTTTTGGATTGCTAGAGTGCATAAATGTTTCTCGCTCGTTACAAGTAAAGAAATAGCTTGAGAAGACCGTCACTGAACGATCTGAGAATCGCCATTTTTGCGGGATAACGCAGCGGATAAAAGGAGTAGAAATGGAGTATTCGCAGTTCGGTGCTGCTGGGGGTGCCTGACGGAAAAGTAGCTAAAAAGAGTAGATCAGGAGTAGATCAGGAGTAGATCAGACTGGGGAGGACAGTGGCCGGTGTGGGTTGCGCCTCTTACAATGGCAGGCAATATGATACGCGATGCAGAGGAGGAAAGGGTCTCTGCATCGCTGGCTGAATCTGGCAAGGAATCTAGAAACGTTCAGATCAGTCCCAGGCGACGCGCGCGCGCCACGGCATCGGTCCGGCTCTGGGATCCTAGCTTGTCCAGAATGTTGCTGACATGTTTGCGCACCGTATGGATCGAAATCACCAAGGAACTGGCAATTTCTGCATTCGAAAACCCTTTTTCAAGTAAGCGAATGATCTCGCTCTCTCGGTAGGTCAAGGGTTCGAGCAGGCGTGGAGCAGACCTGACAACCGGTTGATCTGTTGTGCGGCTCTCTGATCGCAGCGGAGGTGTGTCCAACCTGAATGTCGCCGACACATTCGATTGCTCTGCTGGATACATCCGCCCACGCCGGGTAAGCAGTTCATTGACGAACGGCTGATAGAGGTGATCTGCCCCCAGTTCCTGCAGCAATACGCCGAGAAGGGGGTCCATAAATAAAAAAGGCCGGCAAAATTTTTCGGCCTGCGCCCGTTTGATCGCTGAGCGGAGCCTTGTCAGCGCCTTGCTCCATTCCCCCAGCACAGCACAACAGCAGGCATCGAAGACCAGCAAGTACACCTCTAGGGCATCGTAATGTAACTGTTCGCAGCGTTCCTGAAGAGTATGTACCCCAGCCTGCGCCATCCGTACACTGTCGACTGTGCGGATGGCCAGCAGCGCACTAATCCAGATTAAACCGTCGGTCGGTGTCGTAAGGTCCACAAACTCAGGGTCAACTGTACGCAGCCAGGAGGTTGGCTCTATATCGGTGCGTGCGTGCACACACAGGGCAACTTCAAGCGCGTCGAGCGACAGCTGGATTTGAGAAGAATCAAAAGTGTAATGGACGGCGCGCAGATTGGCGATGATTTGCCTGGCATGTGTCACATTTCCACGCGTTGCCCACAGATCGATCAGATAGTAGGCAGCCAGATACTGCGTCCTCACAGCGCTCATATAGGGCTGTTCTAATACACTCTCCAGATGATAGGCTGCTGCATCGTCTGCGTTCGCCTGATAGTAGAGGGCACTTCCCAACAAAAAATGGGCAGTGGCTGTGCTCATCAGCAGTTGTGCCTGCTGTGCAATTCTCAGATAGGTCGCAGCTGCTTGGGTAAGGGTATTGTATTGGCCCGCAAACCATAATATAACGCAGCGGGCTTGCGCCAGACGGGCTGTATAGGGAGCCATCTCCGGTGATGCATCCGCTTCTGCCCGGTCGAGCACAGCTAGCGCCCGCTCAATTGCGCCGCTCCTTTGGTAGGCGCGCGCCAGATATCTCCAGAGTGTGCCCCGTAAAAATTGACAATCGGGCGGGATCGAGTTCAGTGCATCTGTAGCCCAGGCTTCACAAGTTGCCATATCCTGGCTGGGTGCCAGTGGGTGCATTGACAGGAGGTTGAGTTCCGCCTGCCAACGGGCACGCTGCCCGTCCGGCCAGGAGGACAAGGGGTTCACCAGCAGCCTGCTGATCTGTTCCACCCTGCGCTGCAACTGCTGTTGCGACTGCCACCGGAATTGTAACAGCCAGCTCTGCGCCAGCAGTAGAGCCGGATTTGCCTCGATCAGTGGCAATGGCAGCAAAGCCAGATATCGATCCAGCAAATGCCACTGCTCGTGATTCTGCAGCGACGGTACACGCTCAAGCAGAACCTCTGTTGCGGCCAACGGAGAATGTCCAGCCAGATAAAAGGTAATCGCTTGCTCAATCTCACCTGCGCTGGTATACCACTGTGCGATGCGAATACAGAGCGTATCAACTTCATACACTGGCAACGTTACACGCAGACGTTCCTGCAGCATTGCCTGAAACAGGTCGTGGTACCGGTAGCTGTCGTGCTTTTCCCCCAGCCGAATCACAAACAAATTGTGTTTGACGATGTCGGCCAGCAACGCCTGACTCTCCAGCAAGTCTGCATTTCCCATCACGATAGCGCACAAAGATGGATGTAGCACTGGCAGTAGCGAGGTTTTGAGCAGAAAATGTTGTACTTCGCCCGGCTGTTCGGCCAATACTTCGTCCATGAAATAATCCACCAGATGGTGGGGCAGGTTTTGCCTGAACCCAGCCAACAGATGATCCAGCCCGGCATGCGTCTGCAAAGAAAGCGCAGACAAACATATACCGGCAGGCCACCCTTCAAGATACCGGTGGAGGAGTGCAGCCGTTCCAGGTTGTGTGGGAAGTAGATTGGTCAAAAACTGTTCGGTTTCCCGGTGGTTGAATTTCAAATCGTCCAGCCGTAGCTCCAGTACACGGCGCTGACTGCGCAGGCGGGCAATCGAAAAAGGCATTTCATGGCGCGATACGAGAATCAAAGACAAAGTTGCTGGAGACCAACGCACAACTGTCTCCCAGAAACGGTGGATTCCGGGGTTGGTCATGCTATGACAGTCGTCCAGCACTAGCACGATGCGGTTCGACAGGCCAGCTATATCTTGCACAAATTGCATTGCCAGAATTTCGGGGTTTAAGTCGTGTCCCCCCCCTGTCAACATCAGTCTGCTTTGTCGGCATACCTCGGGTTGCACCCCTTCAACCGCCGTCAGCAACTGCGAACAAAAGCGGTGAAGATGGTTGTCTAGCGGGTTAATGCTGTACCAGGCAAACATGCAATTCGTGTGCCTGACGCGGCTGGACATAAACCAAGAAGCAACTGTCGTCGTCTTGCCGTAGCCGCCAGGAGCAATGACGACAGCAAGGGGCAGGATAAGGCACTGTTCCAACTTCGACCACAGCTCCGGGCGAGACACCAGTTCGGCAACCAATTGTGGCGGATGGAACTGAACGTCGGATAGGGGTGGCTTGACCTCCCTGGCGACAGCCTCTGCCAGGAGGCCCGCTGTCTGCCGAACTGGATTCGCAAAGTGTACATCCGAAACTGTTTCTTGTCTCTCCATACGTACTAGTATCTTGTCTCCCATTCTCTACTTGCCGCAATGAAGGCGTGAACCAAAAGCATGGCTATCTATGGACAGCAGAATGGATACAGATGTTTTTTCTCTGCGGATTACATGAATCAAGCAGAGGACAGTCATTATACAATCAGCGTAAAAAATACTTAACTAACCCAAGCGGATATCTTTTGATCTCTGGTGGGTGTTTGGTCACTGCTATACGCACGTCGGCAGATTCAAGATCCGCCGACGTGCGCGCTCTTGCAGGGGGACGGGTGAGGCTTTTGCGTTGTGAGAAGGGGCAAACAAAAAGGCCGTACAGCCTTGAACCTCAAAGCTGTACGGCCTTTTTTGTTCGCGATCCTGTCTTGGCTGTAAACAGTCTGTTGCAGCCAACCGGTCAGGTCAGCGCACTACTGATTGGCGTCGGCCCACGTCTGGAGCAGGGTGTCGTAGGCGATGGTCTCCGGAGCGCCTTTCTCGTCTTCCAGTTTCGGATAGGGAGCACCGGGCTGGTCGAACCAGTACTGGGCATCCTGCTCCGGGTTCAACTTGGGCGAGCATTCTTTGAGTCCAGCGCGTTCGAGGCGAGCCAGCACTTCGTCTTGTGCCGCAGCCAGGCTGTCCATGGCTTCCTGGGCAGTCTTTTCACCGGTGATAGCCGGGGCGATATTCTGCCACCACAGCTGCGCCAGTTTCGGATAGTCCGGCACGTTGGTGCCGGTCGGCGTCCACTGCACACGGGCGGGCGAGCGATAAAATTCGATCAGGCCACCGTATTTGGCTGCGTTCTCGGTGAAGTAGTCGCTGCGGATGTCGCTGTCACGGATGAAGGTCAGCCCGACGATGCTCTTCTTGAGCGAGGTCGTCTTGGCAGTCACGAACTGGGCATAGAGCCAGGCCGCCGCACGGCGGTCAGCCGGGGTGCTGTTGAGCAGCGTCCACGAGCCTGCGTCCTGGTAGCCCAGCTTCATCCCTTCCTGCCAGTATGCGCCATGCGGGCTGGGGGCCATGCGCCACTTCGGCGTACCGTCTTCGTTCATCACGGCCAGACCGGGCTGGGTCATGTCGGCGGTGAAAGCAGTGTACCAGAAAATCTGCTGCGCAATATTGCCCTGCGCTGGCACCGGGCCAGCTTCCGAGAAGGTCATCCCAGCCGCTTCTGCCGGCGCATAGGCCTTGAGCCAGTCGATGTATTTCTGCAGCGAATATACGGCAGCCGGGCCGTTGACATCGCCGCCACGTGTGACCGAAGATCCTGCTGGGGCGCAGCCTTCGACACGAATTCCCCACTCGTCGACTGGGTTGCCGTTGGGAATACCCGGGTCGCCGTTGCCTGCCATGGAGAGCCAGGCATCGGTGAAACGCCAGCCCAGCGATGGGTCTTTCTTGCCATAGTCCATGTGCCCATAGACTTTCTGGCCATCGATCGTGCCGTCGCCGTTGACCTTATTGGTGAAGAAATCAGCAATATCTTCGTAGGCGCTCCAGTTGAGCGGGACACCTAGCTCATAGCCGTAGGCGTCGCGGAACTGCTGCTGAATGTCTGGGTTGGTGAACCAGTCGTAGCGGAACCAGTAGAGATTGGCAAACTGCTGGTCAGGCAGCTGATACATCTTGCCATCTGGCGCTGTGGTGAAGCTTTTGCCGATAAAGTCATCGACATCCAGGGTCGGCAGGGTGACATCCTTGCCTTCGCCTGCCATGTAGTCCGACAGCGGCACGACAAAACCGTAGCGGAAGTGGGTGCCGATCAGGTCAGAATCGTTGACATAGGCATCGTAGATGTTCTGGCCGGATTGGAACTGAGTCTGCAGTTTTTCGATGACATCGCCTTCCTGGATCAGGTCATGGGTGAGATTGATCCCGGTGATTTCAGAGAAGGCCTTGGCCAGAACATTGGCCTCGTACGAGTGTGTAGCGATGGTTTCGGAGACGACGTTGATGCTCATGCCGCGGTATGGCGCCGCCGCCTGGATGAACCATTTCATCTCTTCCATCTGCTCTTCTTTGCTGAGGGTGCTGGGCTGGAACTCTTCATTCACCCACTTCTCAGCGGCAGCCAACAGGGCTGCGTCGTCGCTAGCCGCCGCCGGTGCAGCTGCCCCGCCGTCGGCAGCTGGTGCGGCAGCTGGCGCAGCTGCACCGCCACACGCCGCCAGCACCAGGCTGACGAGCACCAGCAAGCTGACCCATATCAGCCTGGGGTTCTTCTGTTTTGCTTTCTGCATTTTGTTCTCCTTCGAACGATGTGATGAAAATACTCTTCCGTCCAGCCACCGCTGCTCGCCGGGAAGGTGTCAACGAGCAGCCGGATTCGTCAACTGAAGGCAGCAGCGCTGCTCACCCCCAGCGTAGAACCATAACCATCCACACTGCACAGACAGCAACAGCCCCGAATTGGGGTGCATCGGTGACCAGCAGCCAGGCCAGATTGATCAAAGCGCAGACGATCAAGCCAATGTACAGCCGATCCCCGCGGGTTGTTTCGATCGGCAGGAATCCCTTGCGGGCATAGGCAGGCTTGCGCACACCGAGCACGGTCATCAATCCCAACATCAAAAAAACAGCTACAAAAAACAGTGCTGTTGGCGTTGTCCACGCCATCCACTCCAGTGGGCCACCCATCTGAGATTCCTCCAGGTCAGCAGGCTCTGGTTAGACACGACCCAGAGCAAACCCTTTCGCAATATAGTTGCGCACGAAATAAATGACCAGTGCTCCGGGGATAATCGTCAGTACCCCGGCAGCTGCCAACAGCCCCCAGTCAATCCCGCTGGCGCTGACCGTGCGCGTCATCGTGGCTGCGATCGGCTTGGCGTTGACCGTGGTCAATGTGCGCGCCAGCAGCAGTTCCACCCAGCTAAACATGAACGTGAAAAAAGCAGTGACGCCGATCCCGCTGCGGATCAAGGGCAGGAACAGACGAAAAAAGAAACGGGGAAAGCTGTATCCGTCGATCGCCGCTGTCTCATCAATTTCCTTGGGGACGCCCGACATAAACCCTTCAAGAATCCAGACTGCCAGCGGCACGTTGAAAAGCATATGAGCCAGCGCAACTCCCAGATGTGTGTCGAACAGCCCGATGTTTTGGTACAGCTGAAAGAATGGCAGCAGAAAGACTGCCGCCGGTGCCATGCGGTTGGTCAGCAGCCAGAAAAATAGATGGTTGTCCCCCAAAAAACTGTAGCGTGAAAACGCATAGGCTGCTGGCAGCGCCACAGCTACGGACATCACCGTATTCATCACGGTATAGGTGATCGAATTGAGATACCCAGAATACCACGCAGGGTCGGTAAAAATTTGGACATAATTGTCAAAAGTGGGCGCGCTCGGCAGCAGCGTCAATCCACCTAGAATTTCGTTGTTCGTCTTGAGCGACATGTTGATCAACCAGTAAATTGGCAGCATCAACAACACGAAGTAAACGAAAATTGCTGTACCCCGCCAGGAGAATCGAAATTTGTTTTTCACAGACTACGCTTCCTTCTCGCACACAACGATACCCAGCCGGCTCTTACTTGCGGCCAACACGCAAAATTGCCGTGTAAAACACAAAACATAAAATCTGAATCAACAGAAAGTAGATCAGCGAGAAGGCCGAGCCATTCCCCAGATCAAACTGGCCGATTGCGATATTGGACAAATAGATGCTCAGAAAGGTGGTTGCTGTGCCAGGCCCACCGCCGGTCACGACAAAAGGTTCGGTGTAGATCATGAAGCTGTCCATAAAACGCAACAGCACCGCAATCAAGAGGACTCCCCGCAGTTTGGGCAGCTGTATATACCAGAAGATCGACCAGACTTTAGCTCCGTCGATGCGCGCAGCCTGATAAAAGGCATCGGGGATGGCGCGCAGTCCGGCGTAGCAGAGCAAGGCTACCAGCGGGGTCCAGTGCCAGACATCCATCACCAGCACTGTGATCCAGGCATCACGCGGCTCCAGCGTATAGTTGTAGTCGATCCCCAGAACATGGTTGATGAAGTATCCCCCCAGGCCGATGTCTGCGCGTCCAAAAATCTGCCAGATGGTGCCTACCACGTTCCAGGGAATCAAGAGGGGCAAGGCAATCAACACCAGGCTCAGCGAGGCCTGCCAGCCTTTGGCGGGCAGGGCAAGCGCAACGGCAATCCCTAGCGGAATCTGAATCAACAAAACCTGGAATGAGAAGAGCAGGTTGCGCCAGAACGCAGCATGCAGATCTGGGTTGCGTACGGTATCGATGAACCACTCGTTCCCAACCCAGACGCGCTGCCCAGGACCCAAAATGTCCTGCACAGAATAGTTGACTACAGTCATCAGGGGAAGGATTGCGCTGAACGCCACGGAAACGACGACCGGCAGCACAAGCAGCCAGGCGCGGTGGTTCACTGTCTTTTGCACGGTCGGTTCCCCCAAACATGATAGTGGCGGCTAAGGTTCACAGCGCCCATCTCGCTATACAGCCATCCCATTGCGGTAGATCCGAATCCATTCTGCTGGAAACTGTAGCCAACCGGGACCCAGCTTGGTGTCGGCATCTTCTGCCAGTTTGGCTTTGACTGCCTGTGTGATGCCTTTGATTTGAGCCGTGAGGATCTGATAGTTTCCTAGGTCTTCAACCCGTGTGACCTGGACTGGCAGGGCGCCTGGGGCTGCTTCAGCGCTGTAGCGCACAAATTCAGGCCGAATCCCGACTGTCAACTCGTCTCCAGCAGCGACATGCAGCGTGCCGGTATCGACGGGCAAGGATACGTCGCCGACCCAGAGACGACCCTCGACAAGCCGTGCCGGCAGCAGATTCATGCCGGGCGATCCGATGAAATAGCCGACAAAAGTATGGGCCGGACGCTCGAAGAGATCTTGCGGTGTACCAATCTGCACGACGCTGCCTTCGTACATCACGACGACCTGGTCTGCAAATGTCAACGCCTCTGTCTGGTCGTGGGTCACATAGATCAGCGTCAAGTTGAACTGGCGATGGATCTGTTTGAGCTTGCTGCGCAGCATCAGCTTGAGCTGAGGGTCGATGACTGTCAGCGGTTCATCGAACAGGATGGCGGCCACATCGCTGCGCACCAGTCCACGCCCCAGAGAAATTTTCTGCTTGATGTCGGCGCTCAGCCCGCTGGCGCGCCGTTTGAGATCTGCGGTCAAGTCGAGCTGCCCGGCAACCTCTTGCACGCGACGGGTGACTTCGTTCGCCCGCACACCGCGGTTGCGCAGCGGAAAGGCCAGGTTGTCGAACACGGTCATCGTGTCGTAGATCACAGGAAACTGGAAAACCTGCGCAATGTTGCGCTGCTCTGGCGGCAGTTCAGTCACATCCCTGCCATCGAACAACACTTTGCCTTGCGTAGGCTTCAGCAGGCCCGAAATGATGTTCAGGAGCGTCGTTTTGCCGCAGCCCGAAGGCCCTAACAGGGCATAAGCACCCCCATCTTTCCAGGTCACTTCCAGCGGACGGACCGCATACTCTTCGGGTTTGCTGGGATGAGAATGATAGCTGTGGGCCAAGTTGTGCAGGGTCACTTCTGCCATCAGGCACCTCCCTTGCGTTGACTGACTGTGCTCGCCGGTGAAGCGGCCAATACGCCGGTAGGTGCAAAGGCAAAGAGACGTTTCGGATCGAGGTAGAGTCTGGTCTGCTGTTCGTAACTGAAATTGTAGACCCCTTGTAGCTGGGCAATTAAATGAAATTCCCCGCCGCTGCCATCACGGTGGTCGGCGTGCACAATCGTTTCAGATCCGCTGATTTCAGTCAGCTCAATCCAGGCAGGAATTTCGATCTCCTGGCCCTGTCGCGTTTCCAGGACGACATGATTGGCGCGCACCCCGAGAAAATAATGCCCACCAGGTAGCTGTGCCATGTGGGCAGGCAGCGGAAAGCGTACATCCCCAGACAGCAGCGCAATCCCCCCCTCAAAAATCGCCGGGACGATGTTCATCGGCGGGTCGCTGAATACTTCCCCAACCCGGCGATGCGCCGGTTGATGGTAGACCGAGAGGGTTGGGCCAGACTGCAGCAACTCACCCTTTTCGAGAACAGAGGTCACCCCGCCCATCAGCAACGCTTCCAGCGGTTCGGTGGTAGAGTAAACGACGATGGCGTCGCGCCGTACAAAAATTTGTCCTAGCTCGGTACGCAACTCCTCGCGCAGCTTGTAGTCGAGGTTGACCAGCGGCTCGTCCAGCAGCAGCAGAGGTGCCTGCTTGACCAATGCACGCGCAATCGCCGTGCGCTGCTGCTGGCCACCTGATAACGCAGCAGGTAGTCGATCAAGCAGATGGTCGATGCGCATCATCTCGGCAGTCTCACGCACACGCTGCTTGATCTCATCACCGCTGAGTTTTTTTTGCAGCCGCAACGGCGAGGCAATATTCTCGAAAACTGTCAAAGACGGATAGTTGATAAACTGCTGATAGACAAAAGCAACGTTGCGTTGCTGTACCGGCCGCCCGGTCACATCCTCGCCGTCGACCACCACCCGCCCGCTTGTGGGGCGGTCCAGACCTGCCATCAGACGCATCAGCGAGGTTTTTCCTGCCTGTGTCGGGCCGAGAAGCACATTCAGCCCCGCTTCTAAACCCATGCTCATCGTATGCAGATGGGATTCGCCGTTGACTTCCCGGGTGATGGATTCCAGTACAAGCCTCATGACACCCCCGCCCTGCCCAGTAGCACAGCACGATGGCATCCCCCAGTCGGTTGCATAGCAAAAGCGCCTTTCTTCAATGCCGTTTGGTTCGACGAGTGCTTCGCCGCCATAGAAATGCTGGGCTGCAATCTACAATCGACCGTATCGGCATCGGGCCGTTTCAAAATACTTGAGCAAATCAAGATCGGAATGCGGTTTCCGGTAGCCAACACGGAGATTCTTACAACAGGTCGTCATGAAACACGAACGCCAATCAAGCCTGATGAGGTTGAACCACAATGCCTAGCGTCTGGTCAGAAAACCGTGGGAAAACACTGGCCCGATCTGAATTGCCAAGTTCAATAAAATCGAATCTACGCTGTCTGGTTGGGAAATTCTAAATAAGGATAACATGCGACACAGCCGATGTCAAAACAGACTTTTGGGGCCGGGGAGGCAACGATCAGATCATAGATATCGCACGTCGGTGTCGCCTGGCTGGTGAGAACGTTGTGATAATCCCGATCCCCTGGCTTTGGCGAATGACGTCAAAGCCGCTATACTGGGAAAGCTAAAAAAACTTTATTGTCAGCAGCAACATCATACAGACAAATGGGTGATTCGAGGCGTGGCCGCTTCGCTGCGCCGGTAGTGCTCAGGAGAATTGAGAAATGAGCGAAAAAGAATTGGTTCAGGCCGAAGAAGTAGCGGCAGCAGCTGTTGAAGAGACGCTAGCAGAGGCACCATCTGCCGATCCTGTGGCCAGCGGGGATGCCCCAGCGGTAGCCGAAATGACCAGAGCTGCCGAAGCAGCGCCCGTCGCGGAAACCAGCACCAGCAGCGGTGGCGGCGACGAAGACGTCCCAGTTGTGAAACTACTTAGCGTCGGCCAGCCGATCCAGGGCACTGTCAAGCGGCTCACAGAGTTCGGTGCCTTTGTCGACATTGGCGTGGGCCGTGATGGCCTCGTCCACATTTCCGAACTGTCGACGACACGCGTGGCCAAGGTCAACGACGTCCTCTCTGAGGGACAGGCACTCACATTCTGGATCAAGAAGCTCGACCGTGATCGCAATCGCATTAGCCTGACGCTCATCGAGCCGGGCCAGCGCACGATCCGCGATCTTCAGGTCGGCGAGGTGGTGGAAGGCACTGTCACGCGTATCCTGCCGTACGGCGCATTCATCGATATCGGCGTTGGCCGCGACGCGTTGCTGCACGTGCGCGAGATGGCCGAAAGCTTCGTGGCCAAGCCCGAAGATGTCGTGAAGCCGGGTGAGCCAGTCGAAGTGCGGATCATTGAGGTCGCTCGCCGCCGCAATCGCATCGACGTCAGCATGAAAGGCCTGCGCCCTGAGCCGGAACAGCCCGCTCCTGTCGAGGCAGCTGTCGAAGAGGTCGCTGCGCAAGAAGAGGCCGAGGCTGAGGACAAGTTCGCCGATATCGAAGCGCTCACCACGATGCAGATGGCCTTTCTGAAGGCACAGGAACGCAGTGGCGTGACGCTACCCACCGGCAAGAAGAAGAGCAGGCGCAACGATTCCGCCAAAAAGCGTGCTGTTCAGGACGATATCATCGCCCGTACGTTGAGCGCACAGCCCGGTAACCAGCCGGCCAAGAAGTAATCCTCTCTGCAGAGAACGGGGTGGCGTCATCGACGTCACCCCGTTTTTGTTTCTACGGCTCGTCGCCGCAGCCCTACAAGCGCAGGGTGACATGCATGGCTCTGCAGCGCCCGCTGTGATATCATGCCTCAGGTGCAGTTGCGGCCCACGCAGGCACGAGCCGGCTGCAGGCGAGCCAATCGATTCGTAGGGCGATTTGCCCAATCGCCCCATCTGCGGCGCCATGTCCCAGCCAAGTGGGCCGAGCAGGCTCACTTGGCTGGGACAGACAGACGCCGCCTGCTGGGTTCGCGCTACAGCGGAGAAGTGGATGACCTATGAAAATACGCGGGAAGACGGCCCTCGTGACAGGTGGGGCTGTACGCATCGGAAGGGCTATCACGCTCATGCTGGCAGAGGCTGGCGCCAATCTGGTCGTCAATTATCATCGCTCAGCAGCCGCAGCCGCCGAGACGGCCGCGGCCGCTGAAGCACATGGGGTAGAGGCGTTGGTGGTGCAGTGCGATGTATCCGATCTGGCCGCCGTGCAGCGTATGGCAACTGCCACCCTCGATCGTTTTGGGGGCGTGGATATCATCGTCAACAGTGCCAGCGATTTTGGCCAAATCGAGATTCCGACGGATGACTACGATACATGGCAGCGGGTGACA
Source organism: uncultured Chloroflexota bacterium (assembly GCA_903879975.1). Classification (GTDB taxonomy): domain Bacteria; phylum Chloroflexota; class Anaerolineae; order Caldilineales; family Caldilineaceae; genus Caldilinea. The sequence goes on from CAIRNL010000438.1 coordinate 24,928, forward strand.
CGCACCTCTATCGACGGCACATTCTACGTGACAAATAGCCTGATTCCTGCCATGCAGGCGCGTGGGGGCGGCGCCATCGTCAACATGATCGATCTGTCTGCCTGGCAGCCGTGGCGGCGTTTCACGGCTCATGCTGTGGGCAAAGCCGGAATGATGGCGCTGACACGGCAGCTCGCCGTGGAACTGGCGCCGACGATTCGTGTCAACGCCCTGGCCTCCGGTCCGGTGCTGCCGCCGGACAACCACCCGCAGGCGAGCGTCGAGCGGGCAGCCAATCTCACCCTGCTCAAGCGCTGGGGTGAGCCGGCCGACGCGGCCAACGCCGTCCGCTATCTGATCGAAGCAGATTTCGTCACCGGCTCCATCCTGGTCGTTGACGGCGGGGAACAGTTGGGGTGAAGTTCGCTGCGTAGAGAGGTCTCCCATGATCGTTGCACGCCACCAGTTGGAAGAACGTGAATGGATGACGCTGGCGCCCTACGCCATGCACAACAGTGCGGGTCGCGGTCGCCGATACCCTGAGGAAGCGCATCCATACCGGCTTGACTACCAGCGCGACCGAGATCGCATCGTCCATACGACGGCCTTCCGCCGCCTAGAGTACAAGACACAGGTCTTTGTCTACTCGGAGGGCGACCACTACCGTAACCGCCTGACGCACACTATCGAGGTGGCACAGATCGGCCGTACGTTGGCACGCTCACTCGGCTGCAACGAAGATCTGACCGAGGCCATCTGCCTGGCCCATGATCTGGGCCACCCGCCCTTTGGACACATCGGCGAGGGAACGCTCAACCACCTGATGAGCGAGTACGATGGCTTCGATCACCAACGACAGACCTATCGAATCCTGACCGAATTAGAGCATCGCTATCCCGACCATCCGGGTCTGAATCTCACCTATGAGGTGCTGGAAGGCGTGGTCAAGCATGATACCGACTATGACGTGGTCGACGCACGTGCTTACCATCCTGAGGAGCGCGGCACGCTGGAATGCCAGTTGAGCAACCTGGCCGACGAAATCGCCTACAATACGAGCGATTTGGACGATGGACTGCGCAGCGGCATCCTGGAGCCGGCTGAGGTGGCAGATCTGGCTATTGCACGGCGTACGCTGGCATCGCTTGGGCTGACTTCCGCTGAAAATCTGCGCAGCGACATGGCGCGCTACCGCTTCATTCATCGGCTGGTGGCGATCGAAGTGAGCGACGCGATCCAAGCAACGACGACATGCCTGGAGCAAGCCGGCGTTGAGAGTCTACAAGACTTACGTTCGCTGCCCCAGAATGTCGCCACCTATTCCGTCGAATTGGCGGCTGAAAATCATGAGTTGAAACGTTTCCTCTTTGAGCATTTCTACCGCCATTTCCGCGTGGTGCGCATGGCAGTCAAAGCGCAGCGCGTGCTCTCCAACCTTTTTCGCGCCTACATCGACGAGCCACGCCAGTTGCCCAAGGAGGCACAGCGCCGCACCGCCGACGGAGCGACAGGGTTGCACCGCTCTGTCTGCGACTATCTGGCTGGCATGACCGACCGCTACGCAATTCAGGAGTATCGCCGGCTCTTCGATATGGAAGAACGCGCCTGAGCATCTGCCTCCCATCACGTTAGCCCTTTTTCTTCAACTCCATATCGACGACAAGGCGCTGGAAAATGCCTTCGGGCGAATAGCGCACGTCGCGCACGCCGCATTTGAGCACCAACTGTCGGCCGCTCAACTCAAAGGTTGTGTGGCGCTGGGCGACGATCGGCCCAAAGCGTTCCTTGTCACGCTCGAAATGCTTGAGGAGATGATCGTGCGCGTATTCGCTCAGGAGCACGCGGTTGATATCCACCAACTGCGTTTCGTCTGACTTGTCAAAGAGATAGACTTCCACAGCGACGACCTGGTCCCGGTCGTTGTTGAGCACGCCATGGCGCTCGCTGATGCCGATACCATACTCGCCTAGGTAATTGTTGGGGCCACCTGGGATACTCTTGCTGTAGTCGAAGTTCTCGATGCCGGCCACGAATTCGGCCGTGTATTTGTCGAGGGTCGGATAGCGGTCAGGCAGATTCGCACTGTTCCCGGAGGACAACGCTGCCGGCGCGATTCGTTCCATTGCCGGCGTCGTCTGCTCTGTTGCTGGCGTGGCGACAGACGACGCCGCGGAGAACGGGGTCGCTGTATCGTTGATAGCTTCCTCGTGATCGAACGGTACCGTGGCTGCGCCGGCTGTGGGCTGTACCGGCGACACGCGCGTCGCATTCGCCTGTGCCTGTGCGTAGCTGGACGACCCTCGTGCACCCTGCAATGCGTCGTAGCTGGAGATCGTGCTGCGGGTATGGTTGGTTGCAGACCCCGGCATAGAGGGGGTGGCGGGTGTTGCGCTGCTGTCGTTGCCGGCCAGGGCACGCCCTTTCGCCAGCATCCACAAGACGTAGCCGCCGAAGCCGATCAGCGCAAGGCCCGCCAAAACGGCTAGGATGCGCGCCAGACCGTCCCATCCGCTGTCTTGCTCCGCGCTCTCAGCGTTCGCTGCGACGACGCTCCCAGCTTCTGGTGTACTCTGGGCGGCAGTCTCCACGGGCACCGTCAGTTCGGCGCTCGACGCCAGCGCCGATGCCAGCGCCGCCAGATTGGCCGCCTGGATACTGCCGTCCGGCTGGGTGCTGAAGAAGTCGATGGCATCCTGGATCCGCTTCTCTCGCTCGTCGCCAAGCGCAGCCAGCCGCTCGCTGGCATCGGCCAGTGCTTCCTGCGAACTGTAAGGAGCATAGGCGTCGGCCACTGCGCTGATATAGCTGATCTGATCCTCCGTGCTGAAGGAACTGATCGAGCCACCCTGCCAACTCACCGGCCACCACACCCAGCCGATCAGCAGGCCAAGCACCAGCCCGACCGCAATGCCGATCAACAGCCAGATCAGCCCGCTGCGGCTGATGCGCTGTTCGGAAAGTTTCGACAGGGAAGAGGTAGATAGCATTGGCGGCTCCTTTGTAGGCAGACGATACGCAGAGGCTCGAAACCGTTAAAGCAGTTCGTTGCGGCCTTGTGCACGCAGTTTTTCGACGACATCCTTGACGCGCTGCATATTGCTCTTGTCCCCGATCAGCAGAGTGTCGCCTGTGTCGACGACGACAATATTGCTCACATTGATCAGCGCGACCAGTCGTTTGTCACTGTATACAATATTGTTGCAGCTGTCCAATAGCAGGACTTCGCCTCTGGCAATTGCGTTGCCCATCTCGTCTGGCTCGAGCACAGTCTCCAGGGCGTCCCAGCTGCCGACATCGTTCCAGCCTGCCTGCATGGGGACGACCGCCACTTTGTGCGCCCCCTCCATGACGGCATAGTCGATGCTGACGCTGGGCACAGATTGCCACACTGCCTGGAGCACTGTCCAGACATCTGGGCCGGCCATGGCCGCATCAATTTGCATCAGACGGTCATAGATCGCAGGTGCCTGGCGGGCCAACTCGTCGAGCATGGTGGCCACGCGGCTGACAAAGATGCCACCGTTCCAGTAGTAGCCGCCCTGGGCCAGGAACTGCTCGGCGGCAATACGCTTTGGTTTCTCCAGGAAACGCTCGACTCGATAAGCGGGCAGACCGCCATCATCCACCAGCGCCTCGGCGCGCTTGATGTAGCCGTAGCCGGTGTGGGCAAAGGTAGGCTCGATGCCCAATGTCACCAAGAATCCCTGGTCGGCGATTTCACCTGCGCGTTGGAGCGCAGTGCGGAAGTGCTCCGGCTGTAAAATGACGTGGTCCGCCGGCAGGACTGCGACGACGGCATCCGGATCGCGTCGGCGCAGATGAAGACAGGCCAGCCCAATGGCCGGTGCCGTGTTGCGTCCGCTCGGCTCGACGATCACATGGTCGGCCGGCATTTGTGGCAATTGTTCGGTCGTCAGGCCAGCATAGGCAGCCCCTGTGACGACATACAGTTCCGGACCGTCGACCACACCCTGCAGACGTTTGGCCGTCTCCTGGATCATCGTCAGGCCGTTGCCTGTGATGTCGCTGAATTGTTTTGGCCGACTCTCGCGGCTGCGCGGCCAGAGTCGTGTGCCAACGCCACCTGCCATAATCACTGCATACATGCTTCCACTCCTTTGTGTCTTGTGTGTCTCTGGCTCAAGTGCTCGGATGCAGAAACCAAGATTTTCGGGCACCGCCGCTGCCGAGAAGGCGCACTTGCAAAATCCAGGTTTCTGTCGACCTCTACGGGAGCCGTCTGGGGGCGCTGATCTGACATCCCGCAACAAGAATGCACCTGTCAGGCACGCGCATAGGTCATCGCTCCCACCTGGCGCACCATCCCCTTCAGTTCCATCAACACCAGCAGGCTGACTACCTCTGCGGAGGGCATGGCCGTGCTGCGTACAATTTCGTCGACATGGCAGGGATGCGCGGCCAGTGCTTCCAAGACCTTGCTCTCCAGCGGGTTGGCTGGTATCGTTGTGCGCACCTCATGCTGGTCGGCAGCGCGCACCAGATCGAGTTGCTCCAACACGTCATTGACCGACAGCAGCGGCACCGCACCCTGCTGAATGAGTTGGTTGCAGCCAGCGCTACCGGGGGAGAGGATGCTGCCGGGAACCGCGAACAACTCTCTGCCCTGTTCGGCGGCAAATCGGGCTGTGATCAGCGCCCCGCTGCGCTCGCCTGCCTCGACGACGACGATGCAGCGGCTGAGTCCGCTGATAATGCGATTGCGCGGTGGAAAGTTATTGGCGTCTGGACGTGTGCCCAGCGCATACTCGCTGATCAGCGCACCCTGCTGGACAATGGATAGCGCAAGGCCGCGATTTTGCGGAGGATAGATCTGGTCGACGCCGCTGCCAAGCACGGCAATCGTGCGTCCGCCCGCTTCCATGGCAGCACGGTGTGCAACCGTGTCGATGCCCAGCGCTAGACCGCTGACGACGGTCACCCCCGCCCGTGCCAGTTCCGTGCCCAGCACCTGCGCTACCTCGCGGCCATATGTCGTGGCGCGCCGCGTGCCTACGATCGCAACCGCCCACTCGTCCTGGCTGGTCAGGCGCCCGCGCACATAGAGCACAGGGGGCGCACCGTCCACCACGCGCAGTAACGCCGGGTACTCCGCTTCCTTCCAGGTGATTGCCTCGACGCCGGCCTCCTGCACCCACTGCAGCTCACGCGCCGGGTCGATGGCGCGCCGCGCATCCAGGAACAACTCGATGCTGCGCCGGTCAAGGCGAGCGGCCTGCATCTGTTGGATGGAGGCGCGCCATGCCGTCTCAATATCCCCGCATACGTCCAGCAGTGCCGCTAGCCGTGCCGGTCCAATACCAGGTACGCGATTAAAGGCAATCCAGAAGGCTTTTGTGTCCACAGGCCAAGTAACGTTGGGCGCCGAACTGTGGGAATCGATTGATCGTTACTGTAAAAGTGCGGACAGTTTTTGTCAACTCACCCCGTACGACCTGCTGATCGCTCAGGCCTCGGGTAAGTCCAGCACCGATGCCGCAAACCAAAGAGTTCAGGTGCATGCAATCAGGCACCCAGCAGACCCTCCGGCAGGCGTACCTGGATGGTGCCTGCCGCAACGTCGACAGCCAGGATCACATCGGCAATCGCAGGCAGCAGGATCTCCTGATCGTGGTTGACACCTTGCTCTGGGCGAACGATATAGACGTCGTTCGCTCCAGTGGGGAGAACGTCGATCACCTCGCCAAGCACGCCACCGTCTTCGGTCTCGACCCGCAGGCCGATGATGTCGTGGATCCAGTATTCGCCCTCTTCCAACTCGCCTGCGTCTGCTTCGTCCACGAAGAGCCATTGCCCGCGCAGCGCTTCGGCCGCTGCGCGATCGTCGATGCCATTGAGCATGAGCAGGAGATGACCCTTGTGGGGCCGTGCCTGGCGGATCGTGATTTCATCCAGTTCGGTGCCGAGAAAGAGTTCGGCGCCGGGCGTAAACCGTTCAGGGAAATCGGTGTATGGTTCGACCTTCACTTCGCCTCGCAGCCCATGTACGCCGATAATGTGGCCCACAGCCAGGTAGCCATCGGGAACGATGACTACCTGGTTGCGGATGCGATAGACTTGGCTGGCACGCGGCTTGCGCAGGCCTTTCGATGGATGGATGGGGTTCGTTTTGTCGGCCATGGCTCCCTGCCGCTCTGGCAACGGATGAAATGAAACGAAAAAGGGCTGCCGTCGGCAGCCCTCTCGATCGGCCAGCCTGACAGGCCGGACAACGATCTGGCGTCTCAGTCGATTTCGAGTAGAACCGGCTTGTGGTGATTGCGTGCAGCGACCTCGAGCACAGAACGCATCGCATTGGCAACTTTGCCGCTGCGACCAACCACACGCCCAACGTCGCGCTGTGCTACGCGCAGCTTGATGATGGTCTCACGCCGCGTCTCTTTTGTATAGACGCGCACGCGATCAGGCTCTTCTACCAGTGACTCGGCAATGTACTGAATCAATTCTTCCATGATCTCGGTATCGTCTATAATCAGCTAGCGCTTTCGGCGGCCGGTGTGTACGGCACAGCATGGCCCTTCTCATCGACGAGATTGGCGCGGCGCAGGATGCGCACGGCACCATCGCTCGGCTGTGCACCGTTGCCCAACCAGTAAGCTGCGCGATCTATCTTCAGATCGACCGTCTCTGGCTGCGTGTTGGGGTCATAGGTGCCGATGCTCTCAATGAACCGACCGTCGCGCGGCGAGCGTTTGTCGGTCACAACGATACGGTAGAACGGCGTTTTTTTGGCGCCCATACGGCGCAGGCGAATACGAACCACAGTCGTTCAATCTCCTTGATGTCAATCCGAGAAAGTCACCTGGACTCCCATCGATTCGGTCAAAAATCTATGTCCACTGCCGGTCATCGGTCGTTCCCCGGTTGGAGGAAGCGCTTAGGACGGTGCGCGCACAACTGGGTGTCAACCGTGACCGACAAGTTTCCCACGTGCCGGCCCCGCTGTCTGCTGCGGGTACAATGCTCAACGGCCACCGAAGAGATCGCTCAGGCCAGAGGGCAACACTCCACCCCGCTGTCCTGGCATTCCGCCGTGGCCTTTTTTGCTCTTTTTCTTGCCTCGCCCCATGATGCCAAGTTGTTTCATCATCTTCTGCATCTCGCGGAACTGCTTGACGAGCTGGTTCACGTCCTGCACTGTGGTGCCGCTCCCGGCTGCAATGCGCCGACGCCGGCTGGCGTTGAGCACGTCGGGGTTGCGCCGCTCATGCAGCGTCATGCTGCTGATGATCGCCTCGGTCTTCTTGATGCTGTCCTGTGCCATCATTGGGTCGATCTCCTTGACCATACGGTTCATACCGGGGATCATGCCCAGAATATCGGTGATCGGCCCAAGACGCTTGACCTGCTTGAGCTGGTCGAGAAAATCTTCAAAGTCGAACTGGCCTTCGACCAGCCGTTTCTCCATTGCAGCCGCATCCGCTTCGCTGATGTGTTCCTGCGCACGCTCGATCAGCGTCAACACATCGCCCATGCCGAGAATACGCCCTGCCAGGCGTTCTGGGTCGAACGGTTCCAAGTCAGGCAGCTTTTCGCCGGTGCCAAGAAATTTGATCGGCACACCAGTCACTTCGCGCACGCTCAGCGCAGCACCGCCGCGTGCATCGCCGTCGATTTTGGTCATGATCAGGCCGGTCAGTGGCACACGCATGTTGAAGCCCTCAGACACATTGACGGCTTCCTGTCCTGTCATCGCATCGACCACTAGCAGGATGTCGGCGGGGCGCGTCACCATGCGCACCTGCTCTAATTCCTGCATGAGTGAATCGTCGATCTGCAGGCGGCCCGCTGTGTCGACGATGACCACGTTGTATGCCTTTTCGCGCGCTTGCTTGAGTGCATCTTTGGCAATGGTGGAGGCAGGCGTCTGCGTACCCATCGCGAAGACCGGTACATCAACCTGCGCACCCAGCACCTCGAGCTGTTTGATGGCAGCAGGACGATAGATGTCGGCGGCTACCAGGAGCGGGCGCTGGCCATTTTTCTTCAGGCGCAGGGCGAGCTTTGCAGCCATCGTCGTCTTGCCGGCGCCTTGCAGACCAACCAACATGATTACGTGGGGCGGCTGTCCTGATGTATTGAGAGGGGCCGGCTTTCCAAGCAGCTCAATCAACTCTTCGTTGACGATCTTGACGACCTGCTGTGCCGGTGTGAGGCTCTGCATCACCTCGACACCCACTGCCCGAGCCTTGACGCGCTCGACAAAGTCTTTGACAACCTTATAGTTGACGTCCGCTTCGAGCAAAGCCAGGCGTACCTCACGCATGGCTGCGTTGACGTCGTTCTCGGTCAGCCTGCCCTTTGTGGCAAGCCTGTCGAAGACACTTTGCAGTTTGTCGGTCAGGCTCTCAAACACGGTCGCACTTTCGCTTGGTCAAACCCAGGCTGTACAACGAAACGGGCGCACCTCAGAATTTTCCACGCCGGACAATCCTGCTGGGCACATAAGACAACCTATTGTACCGGTATCTGTCTGGCTGGTCAAACTCTGCCGTCAGATAGTGTAGATCCGCCTGGCGGCCTGCGGAAATCCCCTACGGCGCTGCACCACCGTCACTTGTGCCCGCCTCTGTCGGTGTAGGAGGCACTGCCGTTGGAGGCACTGCCGTTGGAGGCACTGCCGTTGAAGGCACTGCCGTTGGAGGCACTGCCGTTGGAGGCACTGCCGTTGGGGGCGCGCTGGTGGCAGCGGCACTGCTGCCTGCGACTTCTGTTGCCGTGGACGTTGCTATCTGCGTGTTCGTTGCTGCAACTGGCACAGTGGTTGCTGTATCAGCCGGTATCGCACTGGGCAACGCACTCACTGTTGCTGCTGCAGTCGCCTGGGGTGACGCCGCAGCAGTAGGGGCTGCCGTAGTGGGCGTCGCCGAGACGGCTTCTGCCGGCGTCGCTGAGGCGTCCGGTGTTACATTACCTGCGGGCGTTGCCGTGTCGGTCGAAGGGATTGCGGTCGGCGGCACAGCGCTCCCTTCTTCGCTCGTCGGGCTGGCTTCCAGCGTTGCCGTGCCAGCCTCCGGCGTGCTGCTGGGTGCAGGCGTCGCAGATGCTGGCGTTTCCGTGGCGCCGACAGTCCCAGATGGGTCAGGCGTCTCGACCGATGTCTCTGTTGCGGTCGCAGTCGACGTTGCGCTCTCAGGCTCGGCCGGCGTGACTGTACCTGGCATCACAGTCGGCGCTGCGGTCGGCGGCAGCTGAGTTGCAGTAGGGAGGGGCGTCATCTGCGGGGAACTGCCTGCCGGCGCTGTCCCCGGTTGCGGCAAGGCGATGGTTTCGGGAACAAAGATCGTAGTGCCGGCATCGATCGGGCCGTCGGTGAGGCAGTTCACTGCGCGCAGCTGGTCGCTGCTCACGGTTCCGCGCGCGGCAATCGAACGCAGTGTTTCGCCGGGGCGCACGGTGTAGCGGGTCCAGTTCGGAGGTTCGGTGCGCTGGCAGCCGTTGCTGGACAGGTGTGTGGATGTCGGTGTCGGTTCCGGTGTGGGCAGCAGATTGGAAGGGACAACTTTCAGTGAAATCCCCTCCACTATATCTGGCATGCCAGGAACGATCTGATAATGTAACTCAACCTCGATACCGGGCGTCAGGTCGCCGACGATCGTCATCGGCATCCAGGTTGCAGCATCGCTGAGGTCTGACCGGTAACTTGGCACGACCAGTAAACTGCCGATCTGATAGAGGCCGTTCCTGGTTCCGAGGAACTGGAGTTCCGCCGAATCCCTGATTGGGTCGGAGGTTGGCTCGTTCAGCATCTCCTCGGCTGCTTTTTCGACGTCGTACGCCTGTGCTTGATCGGCGTTGTGGCGTTCCTCTGCCTGCAACGCTGGAGGAGCTGTTGCGACACGCTGTTCTCGCATCCATTTTTTCAGCCCGTAAATTTGATCGCCGGGCAACGCCTCCTGCGCCGAGCCGACGACGGTGAAGGTCAGAAGGAAGGCGACAAGCAAAACCGCAGTCAAGGGTGCTAGGCGCAGAAGGGGGGTAGGGGGGCGGAGCGCATCCCATCCTGCGCACAGGCGCTGCCACACACTGGGTGCTGCACCCGCTGCCGTGCTGGCCGGACGCAGGGGCGTCCCAGGCACTGCCTTTGAGACCGCCCCAAGCTCGTCCCGCAATTCGGCCGCACGCTGCGCAAAGTGGAGGCGCGCCGAAATGCGGTTGAGCGACGCCGGCGCCGGCACGGCTGCTGTCGCCATGCGCTCTGCTGCCTCGACCACAACAAGCAAGTTGCGCAACTCGTTCCGCGCGCTGGGTGGATATGAGACAAGAATGTCGTCGATCGATTCGCCCGCCAACAGGCGATCAACCGCCTGCGCGAAATAGTCTTCTATCTCCATATAAGCCACTTCACCTGCTGCCACTTCTCCGGCTGGCTCATGTGCTCCAACACAAAGCGGATTGCAGCCTATGCATCGATACGCATGCTTACTGTAGCTGCTCGTAGATAAGAGTACGCAACGTCGCCACTGCGCGATATTGCAGTGCCTTGATGGCTCCCTCTGTCCGGTTCATCATGCCGGCAACCTCGGCAATCGAGTAACCCTCCAGAAAGCGCAGGCTGACCACCTCAGCCTGTTCCTCTGTCAGTCGTCGGATGGCTGAACGTAGCCGTTCTGTGTCAAGCGCCTGTGCTACCGTTTCTTCCGGGTTCTGGGACTCCGCAGCCATTTGCGAGACATCTTCCAGGTCCACTTCACCGTGCCTCCCCTCGCGTCGATAGGTATCCACTAGCAGGTTATGGGCGATCCGATAGAGCCATCCGGAAAACGAACTGCGCCACGCTTTCTGGTCTTGGATGGACTCGAGCATTTTCAGAAACACTTGCGCAGTCAGGTCTTCGGCCAGAGATTGATCACCGCTTCGCCGATAGATATAACCGTAGATCTTGGCTTCGTACCGGTCGTACAGCTCGCTGAGTGCCGCGTCGTTGAATTGCATGGCTGCGGCCAGCAACTGCTCTTCATCAGCCTCGTTGACGGGCAAGGCTGCTTTGTTTCGACCCCAGGACAAACGCCCTTTGAACATGATGACGCAGAGATAGGAGAAAAATAACGGTCAGTTTTCAAGTTTGACCGGTTTGGTGAAAAGTTCGATTGTGCTCTGATCCATTGCACCGCGCTCTGTGTGGCAGCACAACGCAACGGGGTTAAGTTATATCGCGAATCCAGGTGCAGCCATCGTAGTATATCCCATCACGTTAGCTTTGCACTCTCGTACTCTTGTAGACTGCAATGACCCGCTGCAGGACAGTCACATTGGTGAAAATCGCCAGAATCCACAGCACGGGCATCATCCAGCCGGTCACCAGGCCGACGATGAGCACAATGATCCGTTCTGTGCGTTGCAAGAAACCTTCCTTGCATTCGATGCCAACAGCTTCGGCCCGGGCGCGCGTGTAGCTCACCATGAGCGAACCAACCATCGTGCAGCCAAGCAGCAGGATAGGCTGCCAGTTGTCCGGCTGGCGCGCATAAAAGGCCATCAGGCCGATCAGCGTGACAGCCTCAGCGTACCGATCCATGGTGCTGTCCAGGAACGCACCGAACACAGTGACTTTGCCCGTGTGGCGTGCCAGGGCACCGTCCAGCGTGTCGAAGAGCGCAGCAAAGATCAGCAGAATTCCGCCTACCAGGAGCTTGCCCGCAGCAAGGATGAGCGCAACCGCCAGCGTCAACACGAACCCGATCAGGGTCAGGGCGTTGGGGCTGATGCCGGTTGCCTCCAGTCCCCGTGCAATGTAGTTGAGTGGTGCGGCAATCCAAGCCCGTCCGTATTTTGAAATCATCGCTTCCTGCCACGTAGATGCGCCGACGCTATGCCAAGTGCCGCTATGGTACTCTTTCGTTTGGAATGCGTCAAGCGGTTCGCTGCCTGCCAAAGGGGAGTACTGAGGATGGCAGTTACTGTGGCGTACACACCTGCCGGCGTCCTCTCAGTGCCTCGCTGATCCGACCAGAAGCCTCCCTAGGCGGCAGCGCACCACTGGGGAGGCTTCTGTGTAGATTTTTGATGAAGACGGCACGATGGCAGTTGGATGCCTGCCCGCCGTTCTGCCTCTATTCGCTCTTGCCTACCAAGGGCATCCAGGTTGCGTTACTGGCACACACCAGGTTGATGTCGTGGAATTTGACGAGACCCTGGCTCGGATTCGACGGGTCTTTGGTCAAGAGCAGGAGCTTCGCCTGCGTCAAGTCGTTCGTGCGTAGCGTTGGGCTGATCGTCAGCGTCAGGGTCGTCGGCATGGTATTGGAGATCGACGCCACTGCCGTGATCCAGGCCGCCTGAGTCGGCCAGGTGATGGACGACGTCGCACTGATGGCAGCAGGCGAACGGGTACCTTCGACCACTGCCTGTGCCCCTACGCGGTCAGTCAGCACCAAGCCGCTGCTCGTTACGTCACCCAAGATGAAATCACCTTGCAGTGTGTCGGCTGCAGCCGTACCGGCCACCGAGGTCACCTGGGCAGTGAAGGTATTGCCCGGGTAACCGACATTAT